>NZ_JARXWD010000010.1:0-129533 GCF_029892765.1 Stenotrophomonas sp. 1278 | reverse complement strand
CCCCGCGGGGGGCGGGGGGGGGGGCGGGGGGGGGGGGGGGGCGGGGGGGGGGGGGGGGGGGGGGGGGGGGGCCCCCCCCCGCCCCCGCCACTACCGTTTGCCGATCAGGCGGCGTCCGGCAACCGGAAGAACGCACGCGTGGCAGCCGTGGCGTTTGCGGCCGTGGTCTGCACATCCTCGCCACGGTCCCGCGCCAGCTCTTCCACGATGTGCGACAGGAACACCGGTTCGTTGCGGCGATCCTTCGGCATCGGCTTCAAGGTACGCGGCAGCAGGTACGGTGCGTCGGTCTCGATCATCAACCGGTTGGCCGGAATGTTCTTCACCAGCTCGCGCAGGTGACCGCCACGTCGCTCGTCGCACAGCCAACCGGTGATGCCGATGTACCAGTCCTGGTCGAGATAGTCGAACAGCTCCTGGCGCTCGCCGGTGAAGCAGTGCACCACGGCCGGACCGATGCGGCCTTCGAAATTCTTCATCTGCGCCATGAAATCGGCATGCGCGTCGCGCTGGTGCAGGAACAGCGGCTTGCCATTGTCTGCAGCCAGCTGCAGCTGGCGCTCGAACGCGCGATGCTGCGCCGGGCGCGGAGAGAAATCGCGGAAATAATCCAGCCCGCACTCACCCACCGCCACCACTTCGGCATGGGCGTGCAGCGCGCGCATCTCCGCATCGCACTCGTCGGTGTACTCCACCGCGTGGTGCGGGTGCACGCCGGCGGTGGCGTACAGGAAGCCCGGGTGCTGCTGCGCCAGCTGCAGGGCCAGTGGCGAATGCTCGCGGCTGGCACCGGTGATGATCATCTGCACCACGCCGGCCTGGCGTGCGCGGTCCAGCACGGCGTCGCGGTCGCGGTCGAAGGAGTCGTGGGTCAGGTTGGCGCCGATATCGATCAGATGCATGGGGGCAGCAGAGGCAGGAAAACCCGCGCATTGTACCCGTGCCCGCCATGGCCCCTTATCCTTTGCAGATGAACGCCCCGCAATTCCCCATCTCTCCGCTGCTGCCGCAGATCCAGCAGCACCTGGCCGTGCACCCACGGCTGGTGCTGGAAGCCCCGCCTGGCGCGGGCAAGACCACCCAGGTGCCGTTGGCGCTGCTCGATGCGCCGTGGCTGGAGGGTCGCAGGATCATCCTGCTGGAACCACGCCGGGTGGCCGCGCGCAGTGCCGCGATGTTCATGGCGCGCCAGCTCGGTGAGGAGGTCGGCGGCATCGTCGGCTACCGTATCCGCTTCGAGAACAAGGTATCGGCGCGCACGCGCATCGAGGTCGTCACCGAGGGCATCCTGACCCGGATGCTGCAGGACGATCCAATGCTGGAAACCGTGGGTGCGATCCTGTTCGATGAATTCCACGAGCGCCACCTCAGTGGCGACCTGGGGTTGGCGCTGGCGCTGGACGTGCAGTCGCAGCTGCGCGATGACCTGCGGTTGCTGGTGATGTCGGCGACGCTCGATGGCGAACGCCTGGCGCGCTTCCTCGATGCACCACGACTGAGCAGCGAAGGCCGCAGCTATCCGGTGGCAATCAGCCACTTCCCTGCCCGGCGTGACGAGGCGCTGGAACTGCAGGTGCGCCGCGCGGTGCAGCAGGCGCTGGCCGAGCACCCCGGTGACCTGCTGGTGTTCCTGCCCGGCCAACGTGAGATCGCACGCGTGCAGGCAGGCCTGCAGGACAGTCTTGCTGGCGCTGCGGTGGACGTACTGGCCCTGCACGGTGAACTGCCGGTGGAACAGCAGGCGCGCGTGCTGCAGGCCGCCAGCGACGGCCGCCGCCGCGTGGTGCTGGCCACCAACGTCGCCGAATCCTCGGTGACCCTGCCCGGCGTGCGCGTGGTGATCGACAGCGGCCAGGCGCGCGAGCCCCGCTACGACCCCAACAGTGGATTCACCCGCTTGGACGTGGTCGCCATTGCGCAGGCCTCGGCCGACCAGCGTGCCGGCCGTGCCGGGCGCGTGGCCGAGGGCGTGGCCTGGCGGCTGTGGCCGCAGTCGCAGCGGCTGGAACCGCAGCGTCGCGCCGAGATCGACCAGGTTGAACTGGCCGGCCTTGCGCTGGAACTGGCCGCCTGGGGCAGCAGCGACCTGCGCTTCCTTGACCCGCCACCGACCGGGCCGATGGCCGCCGCACGCGAACTGCTGCAGCGCCTGGGCGCGTTGTCCAGCAGCGGCGCGATCACTGCACTCGGCCGTCGCGTGCTGGCACTGGGCACCCATCCGCGGATGGCCGCGATGCTGCTGGCCGCAGCTGATGCCCGCGCGCAGGCGTTGGCCGCCGATCTGGCGGCATTGCTGGAAGCTCGTGACCCATTGCGCCAGGGCGGTGATGCACTGGCCGCACGCTGGCGCGCACTGGCGGCCTTCCGCAACGGCCGTGCGCCGGCCGATGCCAATCGCAGTGGCCTGGCCGCCATCAATGCCGCTGCCAAACAGTGGCGCCGTCGCCTGCGTTGTGACGCTACACCGCCCGCCAGCATCGAGGCCCACGAACTGGGCGACCTGCTGGCCCATGCCTTCCCCGACCGCATTGCCTTCCAGCATCCGAACGACCCGCTGCGTTACCTGCTGGCCAACGGCCGCAGCGCCCGCCTGCATGAACTGAGCGACCTGCGGGGCGAACCGTGGCTGGTGGCCAGCGAACTGCGCTTCGAAGCCCGCGATGCGCTGCTGCTGCGCGCCGCACCGGTGGATGAAGGCTATCTGCGCAGGCACTGGCCCGAGCGCTTCGTGACCGAAGACGCGGTGCGCTGGGATGACACCCGCCGCGCCCTGGTCGCGCTGCGCGAAACACGCTTCGACCGCATCGTGATGGACAGCCGTTCGGCTGGCCGGGTTGATCCGCAGCTGGCGGCGCAGGCGCTGACCGACGCCGTTGCCGAGCTTGGCCTGCAGGCATTGCCATGGACCGACGGTCTGCGCCAGTGGCAGGCGCGGGTTGAATCGCTGCGGCGCTGGATGCCCGAACTGGGCCTGCCCGACTGCAGTGACGCCGCATTGCTGGCCAACCGTGCGCAATGGCTGCAGCCGGCATTCGCGGGCAGGACACGGCTGGATGCACTGGACGAGGCCAGTCTCGGCGAAGCGCTGAAGTCGCCACTGGAGTGGTCGCAGCGGCAGCTGGTCGAGCGCCACGCGCCCACCCGGATCACCGTACCGTCAGGGCTGGAACGGCCGATCACCTATGCGCTGGATGGCGAAAGCGGCGAGCCGCTGCAGCCGGTGCTGGCTGTGAAGCTGCAGGAGTTGTTCGGGCTGGCCGACACGCCGCGTATCGCCGATGGCCGGGTGCCGCTGACCCTGCACCTGCTGTCACCGGGCGGCCGGCCGTTGCAGGTCACCCAGGATCTGCGCAATTTCTGGGAGAACACCTACGCCGAGGTGAAGAAGGAGATGAAGGGCCGTTACCCGCGCCACCCGTGGCCGGACGACCCTTGGACGGCTACGGCGACCCACCGGGCCAAGCCGCGCGGGACGTGATGCGCGCCGACACCCCGCCCGTTCCTGAATGGCTGCGGTAGAGTCACACCACGCGCCCGCCTGACTGACATACCGTTTACGGGCAACAGGCGACACTGGACTTCGACCCGAGGCAAGGACACCCCCGCATGAGCAAGCTGACCGTAATCACCGACCGCGCCCTGGAGCGCGCCCTCGACCTGGCCCATACCGCAGGCGATGGCCTGAAGAGCGCGGGCGGCAGCCTGCGTCACCTCGGCCCGCAGGCCAGCGACTGGATCAAGACCGGTGCCGCCCTTGGCGCGGTGAAGACCGGCGGCAAGGTCGCCACCAAGTTCGCCCGCCGCAATCCGGCGGTGACCATCGCGGCAGCTGCCGTGGGCGTAGGCCTGCTGGGCTATGCGCTGTACCGCAAGCAGCAGAAGAAGAAGGCCGCCAATGGCCATGTGGTCAACGGCCAGGCCCAGCGCATCAATGCGCGCGATCGCCGCAACGACACCGTGGTCGACGAGCACAGCGATATCGGCAGCGACGCCTGATTGACCGGGGTCGGATCCCTTCCGCAGGAAGGGCTCTGACCCCGTGACGCTGCACGAGGGTCGGACGCCGCAAGGCCTCCGGCCTTTTTTTCAGCCGATCTGCCGCCACTGCCCGGGCTGCAGGTCATCCAGCCGGTACGGCCCCATTGCAGCGCGTACCAGCCGCAGCGTCGGCAGGTTCACCGCAGCGGTCATCCGCCGCACCTGGCGGTTGCGCCCCTCGCGGATCGTGATCGCCAGCCAGCTGTCGGGCACCGTCTTGCGGAAGCGCACCGGCGGATCGCGCGGCCACAGTTCAGGCGCAGGATCGAGGCGCTCGATTTTCGCCGGCAGCGTCGGCCCGTCATTGAGCACCACGCCATCGCGCAGCTGCTGCAGCTGCCCGTCGCTGGGCGTGCCTTCCACCTGCACCCAGTAGAGCTTGTCCGCCTTGTGCTTCGGGTCGGTCAACTTGTGCGCCAACGTACCGTTGTCGGTCAGCAGCAGCAGGCCTTCACTGTCATGGTCGAGGCGGCCGGCAGCGTAGACGCGCGGCGGCAAACCGAAGCCGGCCAATGTCGGCCGCGGCGGCACGCTGCGGTCGGTGAACTGGCAGAGCACGTTGAACGGCTTGTTGAAGGCAATCAGCATCGTGGGGACGGCAGGCGGCGGGCAGGGCATTGTCCCATGCCACGCCGCGCGCTCGCCGGGCATGGCCCGGCGCTACCGGGTCACGGCTTCACGAAACGCAGGGTCATGCGGTCACTTTCACCGATGGCCTGGTACTTGGCGTCATCCGCCTTGTCATGCTGGTTGGTCGGCGGCAGGGTCCACACGCCATTCGGATGATCCTTGGTATCGCGCGGGTTGGCATTGACCTCGGTGCGCGCGTCGAGCTTGAAACCGGCGGCCTCGGCCATCGCGATCACCTGCTGTTGGCCCACATAACCGGTGTCGTCAGCGTCGGCCACGTCGGCCTTGGCGCGGTGCTCGACCACGCCGAGCACGCCGCCCGGCTTGAGCACGTTGAAGAAGCCCTGGAACATGCCCTGCGCCTGGCCGGCCTTGCGCCAGTTGTGCACGTTGCGGAAGGTCAGCACCACATCGGCCGAGTTGGCTGCACCGAACACCGGCTTGGCCGGGTCGTAGGCAACCACGGCGGTTTTATCGAACAGTGCCGGTGCGGCGGCGTACTTCTTTTCCAGGCTGTCGCGGCTGCGCTGCTGGTAGTCGCGGCCGCGACCTTCAGCCACGGCCTGCGGATCGACCACCGCAGCGATGTAATGACCCTTGTCGCGCAGCAGCGGCGCCAGGATCTCCGAGTACCAGCCATTGCCCGGGGTGATCTCGATGACGGTCTTTTCCGGCGCGACGCCAAAGAAGCCCAAGGTCTGCGCAGGATGACGGAAACCGTCGCGCTTGACGTTGGCGGGGTCGCGGGTCGAGGCCTTCACCGCGGCATCGATCGCGGGCGACACCTGGATCTTTGCCGGTGCGACCGTGGCCGGCGCGGCGAATGCGGGAACGGCAACCAGCAGCGCCGAAGCAAGCAGCAGGCGGCAACCACGCAGGGATGAGGCAGCAATCATCGGGGCGACTCCAGCGGAAGATGCGGCGAGACTAGCAGCCGCCGCGCCGCAGGTGTTCACAAAACGTTAGCCGCGTGCGCGGTGCGGAACACAGTTTTGTGGTCAGCGCCGCAGCGCGGTCACACATCGCGTTCTATCCTGAAGGACTTCCCCCAAGGAGTCCGTGCCCATGACGGCAAACCGCGAACTGGGCCGTTCAGGCCTGCATGTAGCTCCGCTCGCCTTCGGTGGCAACGTGTTCGGCTGGAGCGCTGATGAGAAGGCCAGCTTCGCCCTGCTGGATGCCTTCGTCGATGCCGGCTTCAACCTGGTCGACACCGCCGACGTGTACTCGGCGTGGGTGCCGGGCAACCAGGGTGGCGAGTCGGAGACGCTGCTGGGCAAGTGGTTCGCGCGCAGCGGCAAGCGCGACAAGGTGGTGCTGGCGACCAAGGTGGCCAAATGGGCCGAGCGCCCCGGCCTCACCCCGGACAACATCAATGCGGCGGTGGAGGATTCGCTGCGTCGCCTGCAGACCGAGGTGATCGATCTGTACCAGGCTCACGAGGACGATGAATCCACGCCGCTGGAAGCGACCCTGGCCGCGTTCGGTCGCCTGATCGAGGCGGGCAAGGTGCGCGCGATCGGCGCGTCCAACTACAGCGCCACGCGTCTGGCCGATGCCTTGAAGGTCTCCACCGACTACGGGCTGCCGCGCTATGAAACCCTGCAGCCGGAGTACAACCTGTACGACCGCGCCGGCTACGAGAAGGAACTGGAACCGCTGGTGCAGCGCGAGCAGATCGGCGTGATCAACTACTACGCACTGGCCAGCGGCTTCCTCAGTGGCAAGTACCGCACGCCGGACGATGCCGGCAAGAGTTCCGCGCGCGGCGCCACCGTGGTCAAGCGTTACCTGAACCCGCGCGGCCTGCGCATTCTGCAAGCACTGGATGACGTGGCCAGCAAGCACAACGCTACTGCCGCGCAGATCGCACTGGCATGGCAGATCGCACGGCCGTCGATCACCGCACCGATCGTCAGTGCCACCAGCGTGGAGCAGCTGCACGACCTGCTGGCGGCGGCGAACGTGGCGTTGAGCGTGCAGGATGTGGCGCAGCTGGACGCGGCCAGCGTGGAAGGTTGAAGGCGGAGGGTGCCGGCCAACGTCGGCACCCTTCAACGGATCCGCGCCATGCGTGGATGCTTTGCCTCAGCGCGGCAGGCTGTCCTCGGCCACCAGCGCATGGTGCATGCCGATGCCCGCGCGCACGCCTTCTGCCATGGCCAGGGTGATGTTGCCGACCGTGGTCGCATCACCGGCGGCGTACACGTTCGGCACCGAGGTCTGTTTCATCATGTCCACCTCGGCCAGCACGCCCAGCGGACTCTCCACCAGCGCGCAGCCCAGCTGCTGTACCAGCGGCGTGGCCATCTGCTGCATGGCCGGCACGAACAGCGCACGCTGGGCGACTCGGCGACCGTCGGCAAGTTCCACTTCCAGCCACGTCGGCTGCTCGCCGTGCACACCTACCACCGGCGTGGTTTCCACCTGCACGCCGCGCTGCTGCATGGCGTCCAGCTCCTCGTCGCTGATCGGCAGGCCCTGGCTGAAGAAGGTGACGTTGCCCCAGTCGGCGAACAGCGGCGCCTTGCCGGCCGACATCGGATGGCCGCCGAGCAGGCCGATCGAACCGCCACCCACTTCATAACCATGGCAGTACGGACAGTGCAGCACGGTGCTGCCCCAGCGCTCGGCCAGGCCGGGCAGATCGGGCAGCTGGTCGGCGATACCGGTGGCCAGCAGCAGCTTGCGCGCGGTCAGTACCTGGCCGTCGGCGGTGCGCACCTCCACACCTTCGGTGCGGAGCGTGGCCTGCACCGCTTCGGCATTCAGCCAGCGCACGGTCGGGTAGTCCAGCAGTTGCTGGCGCGCGTTCTTCAACAACTCGGCGCCACTGATGCCGTCCAGGCCCAGCACGCCGTGCGAATGGCTGGCGAAACGGTTTCGCGGCGAACCCGCATCGATGATGGTGACCGGCCGGCGCGCACGCGCCAGGATCAGTGCGGCGGCGATGCCGGCGTAGCTGCCGCCGACGATGAGGACATCAGGATGCATGGTGACCTTCCAGGGAACGGTGATGGGCAAGATGGCGGGCGAAGTCGGCGCCAAGCTGGTCGAGGGTGGTTGCCTGCAGCCGCTGCTCGAGCAGGCGCTGCGCTTCGCGGGCACTCTCCAGCAGGGCCTGGTTGACCAGCTGCTGGATCGGGCAGCCGCCCCTGCCTTCGCGGGTACCGACCTGGACCATCGGCGGCGCGCCGATGGCCTGGTAGACGTCATGCAGGGTGATCGTCGCCGCATCGCGGGCGAGCTGGCTGCCGCCACCGTGGCCGCGCGTGCTGCGTACCAGGCCCGCCTTGTGCATCTGCGCCAGCAGGCGGCGGATCACCACCGGATGGGTCGGCAGGCAGGTCGCCAGCTGTTCGGAGGTTCGCGGCCCGTGCTGGCCGACCAGATGGGCCATCACGTGCAGAGCGTCGGAAAGCGGATTCGCGGATTTCATGTAACAACAATAGTTACATTTAAACCACCTGTCGAGGGTCTTCTTTCGTTCCATATGGACACATTTGTCCAATGAAACACATTCTTCACATCACTAAACAGAACGGGAATGTGACACGCATCGCACTTCAGAGCGCTAAAGGACGGTCGATACCGCATCGCACCCCTTCCGAGATCTCGTCCCATGAAAGCCTCTTCCCATGCGCCGCGGCTGCAGTCGAAGCTGCTCGGTGCCGTTTCTGTTGGTCTGGCTGTTGTCCTGGTATGCGCCCTGGCGGGCCTGGCGTCGGCCTGGTTGAAGCTGTCCACCGACGTACCGCCGGAGGTTGCCCACAGCCGTGACGCCGAGCGCCTGCAACGCGAATTCCGCGGACAGGTACAGGAGTGGAAGAACGTGCTGCTGCGCGGCCACGATGACGCGCTGCGCCAGCATCACCTGCAGGCCTTCGACAACGAAGGCCGCGTCGTTGCCGAACTGGCCACGGGCCTGGCCGCCAGCCCCGATGCGCGCACGCGCGAACTGGCGCAGGCGTTCTCCGGCCTGCACGCACAGTTGCAGCAGGACTACCACGCCGCACTGCAGGCCTTCGCTGACGCCAGCTACGACCCGGCGGTGGGCGATTCCCTGGTGCGCGGCAAGGACCGTCCGGTGGCCAGTGCGCTGGATGCCTTGAGCGTGCGTGCCACCGAGGTAGCCGAGGCTGCAGTGACCGCGCGTTCGCAGGATTCCCGACAGGTGCTGGTGGCGTGCGCCGCGCTGACCATCGGCGCCGCCGTGCTGCTGCTGATCGCCCTTGGCTGGTGGCTGCGGCGCGCTGTGGTGCAGCCGGTGCTGGCGGTGGAAGCGGCCGCGCGTGCGGTCGCCGCCGGTGACCTCGACCACGTGGTGCAGGTGCGCAGCCGCGACGAGATCGGTCGCCTGGCACAGGCGATGC
The DNA here is from genome assembly GCF_029892765.1 of Stenotrophomonas sp. 1278. Lineage (NCBI taxonomy): Bacteria > Pseudomonadati > Pseudomonadota > Gammaproteobacteria > Lysobacterales > Lysobacteraceae > Stenotrophomonas > Stenotrophomonas sp. 1278. Next base: position 120,492 of record NZ_JARXWD010000010.1, on the reverse strand, counting down.
AGGCCGTGCAGAGCACCCTGCGCGGCGTGCTTGATGCGCAGACCGCGATGGCCAGGGCACACGACGCCGGCACGATCAGCCACCGCATGGACAGCAGCGCCTTCCCCGGCGCCTACGGCACGATGGTGGCCGACACCAACACCCTGGTCGATGCGCACATCCAGGTGAAGATGCGCGCGATCACGATCATGGGCCGCTATGCAGTGGGCGATCTCAGCCTGGACATGGAGCGCCTGCCCGGCGAGAAGGCCGTGATCACCGAGGCGCTGGATGCGGTGAAATCCAACCTGGGCGCTATCAACGGCGAAATCCGCCGCCTGGCCGAAGCTGCGGCAGCAGGCGATTTCAGCCAACGCGGCGACAGTGCGCGCTTCGAGCATGATTTCCGCGCCATGGTCGATGGCCTGAACCGCTTGATGCAGACCACCGAACAGAACCTGGGGGAGGTCTCGGCCATGTTGCGTGCCATTGCCGATGGCCGCCTGGGTGCGCGTATGGACGGCGACTTCCAGGGCGTGTTCGCCCGCATTGCGGGGGACGCCAACGCCACCGCTGCACAGCTGGCGACGATCGTCAGCGACATCAAGCACGCCTCCGGCAGCATCCACACCGCCGCTGCGGAAATTTCCGCCGGCAACAACGACCTGTCGCGCCGCACCGAACAACAGGCGGCGAACCTGGAAGAAACCGCCGCGTCGATGGAGGAACTGACCTCCACCGTGCGCCAGAACGCCGAGCACGCGCGGCAGGCGAACCAGCTGGCGATCGGTGCGCACAGCGTGGCCTCGCACGGCGGCGAAGTGGTCGGCCAGGTCGTGGCGACGATGGATGCGATCGAAGGCTCGTCGCGGCAGATCGCCGACATCATCAGCGTCATCGACGGCATCGCGTTCCAGACCAACATCCTGGCGCTGAATGCAGCGGTGGAAGCGGCGCGTGCCGGCGAGCAGGGCCGTGGATTCGCGGTGGTCGCCAGTGAAGTGCGTACGCTGGCGCAGCGGTCGGCGGCAGCGGCCAAGGAAATCAAATCGCTGATCGAGGCGTCGGTGGAACAGGTTGGCCACGGTGCGCAGCGTGTGCGACAGGCCGGCGACACCATGGCCGAGATCGTCGCGTCGGTGCAGCGCGTGACCGACATCATGGCCGAGATCTCCGCTGCGTCGCAGGAGCAGTCGGCCGGCATCGAGCAGGTCAGCCAGACCATCATCCAGATGGATGGCACCACCCAGCAGAATGCCGCGCTGGTGGAAGAAGCCAGCGCCGCGGCACGCAGCCTGGAACAGCAGGCGGATCGCCTGATCGCAGCGGTGGATGTGTTTGATCTGGGAACCGCGACGGCGAGCAAGGGTGCGCTGGCGCGCGCGGCCTGACGGATCCACCGGGCAGTGTGGGGGTTGCCGGCCAGCGGCCGGCACTACCATGCGTGCGATTCCCGGTAGTGCCGGCCGCTGGCCGGCAACCCGGACACTCCATCAGCGCAGGTAATCCGATGCGGCCATCGCCTCGCCCAGGTAATCCAGGAACGAGCTGATCCGTGCCGATACGGCCGTGTTGCGGTAGTACACCGCATGGATCGGCTGGTACACATCCAGCGTCTGCGCGGCCAGCACCGGCACCAGGGTGCCGGCCGCGCGGTCGCGTTCGGTCACGAAGTCGGACAGGCAGGTGATGCCCACGCCCTCCACCGCCAGCGTGCGCAGGGTCTCGCCGCTGGACACCGCGATGTCCGGCCGCACCAGCAGCTGCCCCTCGGCATCGCCCGGCAGCGGCCAACGGTTCAATGACTCCGGCTCGTTGAACCCCAGCAGCGTGTGCTGACCCAATGCCACCACGCTGGCCGGCTCGCCACGCGTGGCCAGATAGGCCGGGCTGGCCAGCACCTGCAGCCGGCAGCGCCCCAGCGGCCGCGCATGCAGGGTGGAATCGGCCAGCGGGCCGATACGGATCGCCAGATCGGTGCGCCGTTCCAGCAGGTCGATGTAGCGCTCGGAACTGTTCAACTCCAGCTGCACGTCCGGATAGCGCGCGCGGTAACCAGCGACCAGCGGCGCGATCACGTGCAGCACGAACGGCATCGCTGCATCCACCCGCAGCCGGCCAGCCGGACGCTCGCGCCGCGCCGCCATCTGTTCCTCGGCCGATTCCACCGCATCGATGATCGCCCGCGCATGGCGCAGATAGGCCTCGCCCTCGGCGGTCAGGTGCAGGCGGCGGGTGGTGCGGGTCAGCAGGGTCGTGCCCAGCTTGTCCTCCAGACGGCCCAGCGCGCGGCTCACGCCCGAAGGTGTCTGCCCCAGCTGCTCGGCAGCCGCGCTGATCGAACCGCTGTCGATCACCGCCAGGAAGGCCTGCATTTCGTCGAGGGTGGTTTTCATGGCGTCATTATTGACCACGCGGCAAGAGTGATTGGCGTGAAGACCGGTTTTTCGGCAAAGGTCGGCCGCGCACACTGCGCGCCTTCCTTCCCTCTGGACACTGTCATGATCCGTGGCATTCCGCTCGCCCTGCTGGCGCTGACCCTCGGTGCCTTTGCCATCGGCACCACCGAATTCGTCATCGTCGGCCTGATCCCGACCATCGCTGCCGACCTGCAGGTCAGCCTGCCCTCGGCCGGCCTGCTGGTCTCCCTGTATGCCCTGGGCGTGGCCGTCGGCGCGCCGGTGTTGACCGCGCTTACCGGCCGCGTGCCGCGCAAGACCCTGCTGGTGGCGCTGATGGTGCTGTTCACCCTCGGCAATGTCATCGCATGGATGGCACCGGGCTACACCTCGCTGATCGTTGCCCGCATCCTCACCGGCCTGGCACACGGCGTGTTCTTCTCCATCGGCTCGATCATCGCCACCGCCGTGGTGCCGAAGGAGAAAGCCGCCAGCGCGATCGCCATCATGTTCACCGGCCTGACCGTAGCTCTGGTGACCGGCGTGCCGCTGGGCACCTTCATCGGTCAGCACCTGGGCTGGCGCGCCACGTTCCTGGCCGTGGCCGGCCTGGGCGTGATCGCGCTGCTGGGCAGCCTGCTGTTCGTGCCGCGCGGGCTGGCGCAGAGCGCGCCGGCCACCTTCCGCCAGCAGCTGGGCGTGCTTGCGCAGCCGCGCCTGCTGATGGTGTATGCCATCACCGCGCTTGGCTACGGCGGCACCTTCCTGTCCTTCACCTACCTGGCGCCGATCCTGCAGGACGTCACCGGCTTCTCGGCCAACGCGGTCAGCCTGGTGCTGCTGGTGTATGGCGTGTCGGTGGCGATCGGCAACCTGTGGGGCGGCCGCATGGCCGACCGCATGGGCCCGATTCCCGCGCTGAAGCGCATCTTCGCGCTGCTGGCCATCGTGCTGCTGGTCATGACCTTCACCGCCCACAACACCTGGCTGATGCTGCTGACCGTGCTGGCACTGGGCGCGGTGGCGTTCGGCAACGTGCCCGGCCTGCAGGTGTACGTGGTCAAGCAGGCACAGCGCTACGCACCGCAGGCGACCGATGTGGCCTCGGGCCTGAACATCGCCGCCTTCAACATCGGCATCGCGCTGGGTGCGTCGCTGGGCGGCCTGGTGGTCGAGCACATCGGCCTGATGCATACGCCGTGGCTGGGTGCGCTGGTGGTGGTCGGTGCGTTCGCACTGACGGCACTCAGCGGCCGCCTGGACCGTCGCGACGGCATCGACGATCGCGCCGAGGGGATCGCGGTAAGCGCGCACTGATGCATGCAATGCACCGTTGCCGGCATGCACACGGCCCCTGCCCTACCCTTTGCGATCACCTCCTTCCCCCGCTTTGGAGTTCTCCATGACTGTTCCCGCTTTCGGCCTCGGCACCTTCCGCCTGAAAGACCAGACCGTGATCGACTCGGTGCGCAACGCGCTGGACGTCGGCTACCGCGCCATCGACACCGCGCAGATCTACGGCAACGAAGCCGAGGTCGGCCAGGCCATCGCCGAGTCGGGCGTGCCGCGTGACGAGATCTACCTGACCACCAAGGTGTGGATCACCGAATTCAAGCGCGATGCGCTGCTGGCCAGCCTGCGCACCAGCCTGGAAAAGCTGCGCACCGACCATGTCGACCTGGCGTTGATCCACTGGCCGTCACCGAACGACAAGGTCGATACGCCGATGGAGGAATACCTGCCTGCCCTGGCCGACGCCAAGGCACAGGGGCTGACCCGGGAGATCGGTATCTCCAACTTCACCATCGCCCAGACCCGCAAGGCGATCGAGATCCTCGGCGCCGATGCCATCGCCACCAACCAGATCGAGATCCACCCCTACCTGCAGAACCGCCTGCTGGTGAAGTTCCTGCAGGACAACGGGATCCGGGTCACTGCCTACATGAGCCTGGCCTACGGCGAGGTGATCAAGGACCCGGTGATCCAGGCCATCGCCGGCCGTCATCAGGCCAGCCCGGCACAGATCGCGCTGGCATGGGCGCTGCAGCAGGATTACGCGGTCATTCCGTCATCGACCAAGCGCGAGAACCTGGCCAGCAACCTGGAAGCCGCCGCGATCCGCCTGACCGAAGACGACATGGCGCAGATCGCCAAGCTGGACCGTGGCCACCGCCTGGCCAATCCGGAAGGCATCGCACCGGCCTGGGATTGAAGAACGGCCGCCGGGCATGGCCCGGCGCTACCGGATGACGGTGGGTAGCGCCGGGCCATGCCCGGCGGATCCATCAGTACTGCAACAACCATCCGCGCATTGCCGCACTCACCTCGTCCGGCTTCTCCATCGGTGCCAGGTGCCCGCAATCGGGCACCACCACCAGCTGCGAATGCGGCACCAGCGCGTGCATCTCCTCGCTCACCGCCAACGGCGTGATGCGGTCGTTCGCACCACAGACGATCAGCAGCGGATCGCGGTAGCCGGCCAGCACATCGTGGCCATCACTGCGCTCCAGCGCGCTCTGGCGCAGGAACACCTCCGCACCCAGCCGTGCGGTCATGTCACGCACGCGCTGCACCAGCACGTAGTCGTCCAGCCGCGAGGCGTCGATATAGCTGCGCATCAGCGCGTCACCAAAGCCGTGGAATTTACCGGGCAGGCGCACGCTGGCGCGCTGGCTGCGGCGCTGTTCGGCACGTTCCGGGGAGTCGGCATGGATCGAGGTGTCGATCAGGGCCAGCTGCAGCACACGCTCCGGCGCGGTGCGCAGGATCTGCTGGGCGACAAAGCCGCCCAGTGAGAAACCGGCCAGCGCAAACCGTTCCGGCGCCTGCGCCAGTACCTCCTCGGCAACGGCCTGCAGGGTCTCGCCGCGGGTCTGGTCGCCCACGGTGCAGTCGGCGATATCGGCCAGGTCGGCCAGCTGCGCGCGCCAGAGTTCGGCGTCGTTGAGCAGACCCGGGAGGAGGAGCAGGGGAATACGGTCGGTCATGCGGGTATTGTGGCGTCTTCAAACCCACAACACGACCAGACACCCATGGCCGACCCCTACAACAGCGGTACCCCGACCACGTCCGCAGCGCGCTTCGATGATTCGATGGTGACCACCGCCTTCGAGCTGCCCGGCTACCGCATCGCGCGCAACCTGGGCGTGGTACGCGGCATCACCGTGCGCTCGCGCTCGATCGTGGGCAACTTCCTTGGCGGCATCCAGACGATCTTCGGCGGCAACATCACCATCTACACCGAGCTGTGCGAACAGGCGCGCGAGGAAACCTATCGCGACATGGTCAAGCACGCGCGGCAGCTGGGTGCCAACGCGGTCATCGGCATGCGCTACGACGCCACCGATGTGATGACCGGCCTGACCGAAGTGCTGTGCTATGGCACGGCGGTGGTGGTCGAGCCGCTGCGTTGAATCCGATGTTCCGCCGGGCATGGCCCGGCGCTACGGTCACGGTCACGCCACCGGCGGGACGTCGGGCACTTCCACCTGCTGCACCGGCAACGTCACCATCATCACCGTCGGGTCGTCCGGGTCCAGCCGGGTCTTGAAGCCCAGGCTCTGGCACATCGCCAGCATGGTGCTGTTCTCGCGCAGCACCTGGCCTTCCACCACATCCAGGCCCAGCCACTTGGCGTACTCGATCATGATCGCCATCAGGCGCCAGCCGATGCCGTGTCCCTTCAGATCCGAACGGATCAGGATGCCGTACTCGCCACGGTGGTAATCCGCATCGGCATGCAGTCGCACCGCGCCGAGCATTTCGCCGCTGCGCGGTTCGAGCGCCACCAATGCGATCGAGCGGGCGTAGTCCAGCTGGGTCAGGCGGGCGATGAACTCGTGGCTGAAATGCTTCACCGACTGGAAGAAACGCAGACGCAGATCCTCGTCGCTGACACGCGCGAAGAACGCACGGAACAGCGCGTCATCTTCCGGCCGCACCGGGCGCACGAACGCGCGACCGCCATCGGACAGCTCGATGGTGCGCTCCCATTCCTTCGGATACGGGAACACGGCGAAGCGTGGATGGCCACGGCCCTTGTGCAGGATGCGCGACGGCGCAACCGCAACGCGCGCGTCCAGCGCGAGGATGCCCTTGCTGTCCACCAGCAGGGGATTGATGTCCAGCGTGCGCACTTCGGGAATGTCCGCCGCCAGCTGCGCCAGTTTGACCAGCGCCAGTGCCAGTGCGCGCTCGTCGGCGGCGGGCACGTCGCCATAGGCTTTGAGAATGCGCGAAGCCCGGGTCTGGCCGATCAGCTCGTGGGCCAGGCGCAGGTCCAGCGGCGGCAGCGCCAGTGCCTTGTCGTTGATCACTTCCACCGCCGTGCCACCGCGCCCGACCACGATCACCGGTCCAAACGTGGCGTCGTCGGCGATGCCGACGATGATCTCGCGCGCCTTCGGGCGGACGATGGTCGGTTGCACCAGCAGGCCGTCGATGCGCGCGTCCGGCCGCAGCTGGCGTGCACGGGCAAGGATCGCCTTGGCCGCGCTCTGCACCGCCGGCAGCGTCGCCAGATTCAGGCGCACGCCATCCACTTCGGATTTGTGCGGAATATCGGGCGACAGGATCTTCAGCGCGACGGTCGCGCCACGCTCCAGCAAGGGTTGCGCCAGGTCCATCGCCTCGTGCGCATCGCGCGCGTGCATCACCGGTGCAGAGGGGATGCCGTAGGCCTTCAGCAGTTCATGGGTGGCCAACGGGTCCAGCCAGCCCTGGCCATTGGCCAGCGCGGCTTCGACCAGCGCGCGCGCACGCGCGGTATCCACGCTGAAATCCTGCGGCAGGCTCGGCGGCGTTTCCATCAACGCACTCTGTGCCTCCCGGTAACGCACCAGATGCTGGAAGCCGCGCACGGCCTCCGCTTCGGTGGGATAGGTCGGCACGCGTGCGGCATTGAGGGTGGCGGTGGCCTGGTCGTCGTTGCCCAGCCATACCGCGAATACCGGCTTGTCGCGGTGATGGCGCGGGCGCAGGCCGAGCGTGCGGGTCAGCGCCTGCGCCGCATCGGCCGACGAGGTGAACGCGGTAGGCACGTTGACCACCAGCACCGCATCGTTCTCGCTGTCGGCCAGCAACGCTTCGATGGCCGTGGCATAGCGATCACCATCGGCGTCGACCACGATATCGACCGGGTTGCTGCGCGTCCAGCCCTGCGGCAGTACCGCATCCAGCTTCTGCACGGTGCTGTCGGACAGTTGCGCCAGCGTGCCCTGCAGGGCGATCAGCTGGTCCACCGCCAGGTGGCCGACGCCACCGCCGTTGCTGAGGATGGCCAGGCGACGACCGGGGAAGGTGCCAAGCCGGCCCAGCGACTCGGCCGCGGTGAACAGTTCGTCCAGCGCGCTCACCCGCAGCAGGCCGGCACGGTTGAATGCCGCGCCGTACACATCATCGGCGCGCGCCAGTGCCTGCACGTGGGTATCGGCGCTGCCCGGCTGTACCCGTTCGGCGCGCCCGGACTTCACCACCACCACGGGTTTGGCACGCGCAGCGGCGCGCGCGGCCGACATGAACTTGCGCGCGTCCTTGATCTGCTCGACATAGAGCAGGATGGCGCGGGTACGGTAGTCGGTGGCGAAATAATCCAGCAGATCGCCGAAGTCCACGTCCATGGTGTCGCCCAGCGAAACCACGGCGGAGAACCCCACCGAGCGCGCCACGCCCCATTCCACCAGGGCGGCGGCAATCGCCGAGGATTCGGAAATCAGCGCGAGGTCGCCGGCCTGTGGGAAATGCGCGGCGATGCTGGCATTGAGCCGTGCATGTGGTGCGATCACGCCCAGGCAGTGCGGGCCGAGGATGCGCAGGCCATGCGCGCGCGCGGCGGCCTCCACCTGTGCCCATGGCGAGCCCGGGCCTTCTCCCAGGTGCGCGGTGAGGATGATCGCGGCCTGCACGCCACGTTCGGCAGCGGTGCGTACCACCTGCGGCACGATGGCGGCCGGTGCGGTGATCACCACCAGTTCCGGCACCCAGTCCAGGTCCTTCAGCCGCTTCACCGTGCGGATGCCATCGATCTCGGCATGGCGCGGGTTGATCCATGCCACTTTGCCGGGGAAGCCGGTGCCGCGCAGGTTGCGCATCACTGCGCGGCCCGCCGAGCGCTCACGCGGGCTGCCGCCGATCACCGCGACCGACTGCGGACGGAACACGGACTGCAGGTGGTAGGTACTCATGTGCCTACGTTACACGGACCGGCGCTGCGGCGGCATGATCGCGCGCAGGAACCTGGCATCGCATCCACGCATGGCGTGGATCTGCTACGCCGGCCAGAACCAGTGGATCCACGCCATGCGTGGATGACGCCCCCCGTTACAGCAGCGTCCCGTGCAGGATCATTGCGGCGATGCTGAAGTAGATGACCAGGCCGGTCACATCCACCAGGGTGGCCACGAACGGGGCCGAGGCACTGGCCGGGTCGAAGCCCAGCCGCTTGAGGATGAAGGGCAGCATCGACCCGGACAGCGAGCCGAACGTGACGATACCCACCAGCGCGGCGCCGATGGTGATCGCCAGCAGGATCCAGTGCTCGCCGTAGTCATGGAAGCCACCGAGCTGCCAGATCACGATGCGTACGATGGCCAGGCAACCGAGGATGGCGCCGAGCACCATGCCGGTGGGCACTTCGCGCAGGGCCACCTTCCACCAGTCGCGCAGGCGCAGTTCGCGCAGCGCCAGGCTGCGGATCAGCAGCGAGGTCGCCTGCGAACCGGAGTTGCCACCCGAGCTCATGATCAACGGAATGAACAGGGTCAGCACCACCGCGCGCGCCAGTTCGTCCTCGTAGTGCTGCATCGCGCTGGCGGTCAGCATCTCGCCGACGAACAGCACGCTCAGCCAGCCGGCGCGCTTGCGCAGCATCTCGAAGAAGCCGATCTGCATGTACGGCTTGTCCAGCGCTTCCATGCCGCCGAACTTGTGCGCGTCTTCGGTGGACTCTTCGATCAGCGCATCGAGGATGTCATCGACGGTGACGATGCCGAGCATGTGCTGCTGCGCGTCCACCACCGGAATGGCCAGCAGATCGTGGCGGCGGATCAGCCGCGCCACGTCTTCCTGGTCCATCTGCGCATCCACCATCACCGGCGGATTGACCTGGGCCACGTCCAGGATCGATTCCTCCGGCAGGCCGGTGATCAGCCGGCGCATGGTCACCACCTGCTGCAGCTGCTGGTTGGCCGGGTCGAGCACGTAGATCGCATACACGGTCTCGCGCGTGCGTTCGACCTGGCGGATGTGCTGCAGGGTCTGGGCCACGGTCCAGGTGGCGGGCACCGCGACGAACTCGGTGGTCATCAGCGCACCGGCGGTGTTCGGCGGGTAGCTCAGCAGCTTCTGGATGGTCTGCCGGGCTTCGTTGCCCAGCAGCGGAATCAGCCGCGCGCGTTCTTCTTCATCCAGCTCGTGGACGATATCGGTGGCACGGTCGTCGGCCATCAACCCCAGCAGCGCGGCGGCGCGTGCCGGCGGCAGTGCGGCAACCAGTTCGCCACTGCGGTGAAGCTCCGGCGCCTCGAGCATCTTCACTGCGCGCGGCAGCGACAGCGCGGCCAGCGTCTCGGCGGCGCGCTCCAGTTCGAGCGTGTTGAGGAATTCCACCGCGTCGGCGGTGTTGTAGTTCGCCAGCGGTGCCGACAATGCTGCGGCATCGGCCACCGGACGCAGCAATTGCTTCTGGTTCATGGTGATTCGCCTTCATGGGGTGCGACCTCGCGCAACGCCAACGCAGGCAAACCGTCCCGGTGTCAGGCGGTGGCCATCGCTGGCGTCGACCGAGGTCGACTTCTACTGTCGCTGGACATGGGTTGGGGACTCCGGAGGGGTGTACTGCCGGACACGCCGGCAGCGGCGGGCAGTCTGGACCTGCGGTCGGTGCAGGTCAACCCGCCACGCTGACCGGACAATGGGCCCACTGCCGTTCTCGTGCGTACACAGCGGCGCGCGCATAATGACCAGGTGGCATCCGCCGCGCTTCCCCTCCCCGCCGAACGGACGCACAGCCGGCCTCCCGATGACCAGGTATTCCCATGCATAGCGGTGGTCTGGAACTGGCACTGGTGCTGCTGCTGGCCGCGGTGATCGCGGTGCCGGTGTTCAAGAAGTTCGGCTTCGGCGCGGTGCTGGGCTACCTGGCGGCCGGCGTGGTGCTCGGGCCGGACGGTCTGGGCTTCGTACAGGACGCCGACCGCATCCTCGGCGCGGCCGAGATCGGCGTGGTCATGCTGCTGTTCGTCATCGGGCTGGAGCTGTCCCCGGCCCGGCTGAAGGTGATGCGGCGCTCGGTGTTCGGTGCGGGCGCGACGCAGGTGGCGCTGTCCGGGCTGGTGCTGGGCGGCCTGCTGCTGCTCGATCACTTCCAGTGGAAGAGCGCGCTGGTGGTGGGCGTGGCGCTGGCGCTGTCGTCGACTGCGGTCGGCCTGCAGCTGCTGTCCGAACACAAGGCGATCAACAGCGACCATGGCCGGCTGGGGTTTGCCATCCTGCTGTTCCAGGACCTGATCGCCATTCCGCTGCTGGCCGCGATTCCGCTGCTGGGCGGGGTCAAGAACGAGACGCTGCGCTGGGAAGATGCGGCCGTCGCGCTGGGCGCGCTGGCGGTGGTGATCCTGTGCGGGCGGCCGGTGCTGCGCCGGGTGTTCGGCATCATCGCCCGCACCCGCAGCCCGGAGGTGTTCACCGCCACCGCACTGCTGGTGGTGCTGGGCACCGCCTGGTTCATGCAGGAAGCCGGCCTGAGCCCCAGCCTGGGGGCATTCCTGGCCGGCGTGCTGCTGTCCGATTCGGAATTCCGGCATGAGCTGGAATCGCAGATCGAGCCGTTCAAGGGCCTGCTGCTGGGCCTGTTCTTCATTGCCGTGGGCATGGGCATCGACCTGGACCGCATCGCCGCCGAACCGTGGATGATCGCTGCGGGCGTGGCGATCCTGCTGGTGGTGAAGTTCAGCCTGCTGTACGCCATCGGCCGCATCGCCAGACTCAGCTCGCGGCAGTCGTTGCTGCTGGGCAGCGTGTTGTGGCTGGGCGGCGAATTCGCCTTCGTGGTGTTCAACGAAGCCCAGCGTGCGCATCTGCTGGGCAATGCCAACCATGACCGGCTGGTGGCGATCGTCGGCCTGTCGATGGCGATCACCCCGTTGCTGATGATCGCCCTGATGCGCCTGCTCGGCGAGGAGAAGGTCGCGCCCCGCCAGGCGGCGGAGGCCGACAAGGTGGCGCCGGACAATCGCCCGAAGGTGCTGATTGCCGGCATGGGCCGCTTCGGCCAGGTGATCGCGCGCCTGCTCACCGCGCAGAAGGTGCCGTTCGTGGCACTGGAGGCGAACCCGGACACGGTGGCCGACCTGCGCCGCTTCGGCAACCAGCTGTACTACGGCGATCCGACCCGGCCGGAGATGCTGCGCGCCGCCGGTGGCGAGCACATCGACGTGTTCGTGATCACCGTGGACGACCCGGAAACCAACCTGCGGGCGGTGCGCATGGTGCGCCGCCTGTACCCGGACGCGACGGTGCTGGCGCGTGCGCGCAACCGCCAGCATGCCTGGCGGTTGATGGACATGTCGGCCGAACCGTTCCGCGAAGTATTCGGTACCAGCCTGGAAATGAGCGGGCGCGTGCTGACCGCGCTGGGCGTGGCACCGAACGTGGCCGAGCGCCATGTGCAGCAGTTCCGCGAACACGACGAGAAGCTGCTGCGCGACCAGTACCTGGTCTACGACGACGAGGCCGCCGTGATCCAGACCTCGCGCGATGCCCGCAACGACCTGATGCACCTGTTCGAAGCGGACGCGGAAAGCGACGACAAGTAGATCCACGCCATGCGTGGATGTTTTTGTTTCCGTGCGCGGCGATCATCCACGCATGGCGTGGATCTACTGAAGGCATCCTGCCGACCAACGGTCGGCACCCACCCAATGGAAGGCGACCTTCAGCCGTTGTCGCGCAGGAACCTGGCCATCGAAGAGACACCCGGCACGCGCGGCTCGAACTCGGCGGCGACGTCGATGAAGCCGCGCATCACCGCGATCTCGCGCGGGCTGCGGTTCAAGCCATCGCGCGCTTCCGGGTCGGCACCGGCGCGCAGCAGGCGCTGCACCAGCAGCGGCAACCCGTGCAGGGCGGCCAGGTGCAGCGGGCCGAAGCCGCGCGGATCGCGCACGTCCAGGCTGACGTCTTCATCCAGCAGGCGCTCGACGGCGGCCATCACCACCTGCTCGTCGCAGGCAGTGCCCGGTTCGGCGCGTGCGCCCAGCAGCAGCAGCAACGGCGTGACCGCACCGGCGGCGGCCTGGTCCGGCTCTGCACCAGCCAGCAGCAGGGTATCGAGCAGCGCCAGCAGGCGCGAACGGTCGCGCGCACTGAAGCCATACAGGGCTGCGCAGTGCAGCGGCGCCAGCTGCTGGGCATCGCCGGCGTGCACATCGGCACCGGCGGTGAGCAGGCGCGCCACGATGTCCGGCAGCCCCAGCGCCGAGGCCAGCATCAGCACGGTGACCCCGCCTGGCAGGCGGTGTTCGAGCTGCGCACCGGCGTCGAGCAGGGCCGAGACGATCTCGACCTGGCGCATGCTGACCGCCGCCGACAACGGCGTGGCACCACTGGCGGCGGCATGCTGCGGATCAGCGCCGCGCGCCAGCAGCAGGTCGACCACGGCCAGGTGGCCACCGCCGGCAGCACGCAGCAGCGCGGTGCAGCCCTGCGCATCGACGGCGTCGACGGCAAAGCCCAGATCATTCAAACGACGCACGGCGTCGACATCACCGGCCATCGCGGCGGCCGGAAGATCACCTTCGCGCAGGGTCCGGCGCGGCAGCGGCCAGACGCGCCAGTCCAGCCAATCAGCCAGATCACGACGACCGATCGACAACGCCACGCCCAGCGGTGTCTGCCCATCGGCTGCACGCGCTTCCGGCGAGGCGCCGTGCTGCACCAACAGCTTCAAGGCGCTTTCGCGCGCCAGTGCGGTGGCCAGATGCAACGCGGTCATGCCATGGCTGTCGCGTGCTTCGCGGTCCACGCCGGTGGTGAGCAGGGCCTGCTGCAGGCGCAGCCAGCCCAGGCGCACCGCCAGCGACAACGGCGGATCACCGGCTGGCGAGGCGGCAAACGGATCGGCGCCCCGCTCCAGCAGTTCCAGCGCCAGCTGCTCAAGCCCACGCGCCGCCTGGTCGTGCTGCGCACAGGCGGCCAGGAAACGCGCCAGGCCACCGCGCCCGGCCGGCGACAGGCCGTGCTGCAGCATCACCTGCAGGGCTGGCACGGCATCGATGCCACGCGAAAGCAGCGCGAACATCGGCGTATCTGCGCAGGCGTCGCGCACGTACGGATCGGCACCATGGGCGAGCAGCCAGTCGACCGCACGCGGCTCCAGCGCCAGCTCCGGATCGAGCAGCAGGCCACCCAGTTCTTCGGGCTGGCACAGCCTGGCCAATGCGGCCATGCCATCGGTATTGCCGAACCCCAGCGCCTCGCGCAGCAGGGTCAACGGCGGGCGGTCGGGCAACAGGCCGCTGGCGCTGGCCGTCTCACCGCGCTCGGCCAGGCCATCGCTGACGGCGGCGGGCAGCGGGTAGGACGGGTCCAGCAGGGCCACGATCGCCCAGCGACCGGCTTCGGCGGCATAGTCCACCGCGCGCCGGCCGGCCGGATCGCTGCCGTCGGCGGCGATCCCCAGTTCCAGCAGGCGCTTGATCAACAGCGGCGAAACGTCCTCGGCCATCGTGGCCAGCAGCACCGCGTTGCGGCCATCGGTGTCGACCGCAACCAGGTCGGGTTTGTGCGGCAGCAGGTGCTCGACCACGGCAGCGCGGCCGGCGCGTGCGGCTTCCAGCCACGGGGTGCGGCCCAGCGCATCGCGCGCTTCCAGGTTGGCACCGGCGGCCAGCAGCACGCCGATGATGTCCACGTGGCCGGCCAATGCGGCTTCATGCAGCGCGCTGCGGCGCTGGCGGTCGCGCGCGTCGGCACGTGCCTTGTGCTTGAGCAGCAGCTGCACGCCGGCCGGATCGTCGTCCTCGGTGGCGGCCGCGGCCAGCAGCACCGGGGTGCCGTCAGCCGGTTCGCTGCGCGCGCCACGCTCCAGCAGGAAGCGCGCCAGGCGCCAGTTGCCGACCTGGCAGGCCACCGCCAGCGGCGACCAGCCATCACGGTTCAGTGCGTCCACTTCAGCCGCCGCATCGCGCAGCAGTGCGGCCACGCCCGGGTCGGAACTGCGCGCGGCGTGGTGCAGGGGCGTGTTGCCCTCGCTGTCGGTGGCGCGCGAATCGGCACCGTTGGCCAGCAGGGTCATCACCGCTTCCGGACGCCCATGCCAGCTGTCGCGGGTCGCGGCCAGCAGCGGGGTCATGCCACGGTGCGGCGCGTTCACATCGACGCCGCGGCCGATCAGCTCGCGCAGCAGGCGCAGGTCCGGCAATACTGCGGCCAGTACAGCCAGGCTGCGCTGGTCGCGCCAGTTCGGGTCAGGCAATGAATGCGGATCGGCGCCGGCCTGCAGCAACTGCAGCGCGCGGTCGATGCGGCCGTGGCGTGCGGCTTCGTACAGGGCCGGGGTCAGCTCCTGCGGCGCCAATGCTTCCAGCGGCGTGGTGTCCACCGCAGTGCTGAACAGCGTTTCGCGATCGACCGGCAGTTCAGCGCCAACCGGGCCGCGCAGCGAGACCAGCGGCGCCGGTGCGATGCGCTGCAGCAGCAGGTGCAGCAGCGGCGACAGCAGCAGCACCGCCAGTGCCGACGGCCAACGCGCGCTTTCCGGCAGCAGGCCCGGCCAGGTCGGCAGTACGACCAGTGCGGCCAGGGCCATCACCAGTGCGGCCACGCCAAGGCCACGCCAGGCGCTGAGGTCGCGGCCGGCCAGCGCCTGCCAATGCTGGGCCAGGCCACCATCGAGGCGCTCGACATCGTTCCACAGCGGCCAGGTGCGCCAAGCCGCCAGCAGGCCAGCGCTGACCAGCACGCTCAGGCCCAGCACCGCAGCCAGGCTGCCACTGTCGCGCAGCGCGGCCAGCGGCCAGGCCAGCAACAGGGCCAGCAGCAACGGCGCGGCGATCCACAGTGCCAGCAGCGCCGGCAGGTCCTGGCGGACGATCACCTTCGGCGGCAGCAGCGCACGGCTGCGCCGCCACCACGAGATTCCCAATGCGAACGCCGGTTGTGCCAGTGCGGCCAGCACCGCACCGGGCAGGCCGCCCAGCGCCGAACCCAGTGCCAGCAAGGCACCCAGGGTGAAGGCCAGCGACAGGGCGCGGGATCGGGAAAGCTCAGTCATAGTGGCGCAGCATCATGCTGCTCACCGGCGGCGGCACCTGCAGGTAGAACCCGTGCTCGGTCAGTTCGCTGCGCACCTTGGCCGGGTCGGCCTGGGCCAGCCGGCGCTCCGCGTCCAGGGTCACGTCCAGCACGAAGACGAGCGGACCCAACGACGCCGACAGCGGCGCAGGCAGAGCGCTGAAGTCATCGCGTCGGGCGAGATAGACGTAGGTGTCCGGCTTGAGTTGGCTTTTATAGACGTAGGCGTGCATGTCCACGGGACGATAACCCGGGAAGAGCCGTGATTGTGTCGGAAAGCCGACACCGGGGAAAGCCGTCACGCGACGATGGCGGCGCGATCGACGGCGTTTCCCCGTTGAGGTTCAGCAATGTGGCGGCGCCGTTCAGGCTGCGCCACCGGTCGGCAGCGCTTACTTGACCTTGGCGTAGGTGCCCTTCAGGGCCACGCCGGCGACGAAGGTGCCGGCCCAGCACTCGTAGTTGGTCGCGCTCTTGAACTCGTTCTTCTTGTAGTAGCTGACGATGTCGACCACGGCGTTGGCGCCGCGCGACTTGGCACCGTCCTGCAGGGCCAGCAGTGCCGACAGCGCGACCCAGTTGCAGGCCTCGACGTCGCTCTTGTTGGCGGCGTTGGTCTTCTTGTTGGTCACGTCTTCGCCCAGGCGCTGCTGCACGCTGACCGGCTGGCCGGCCAGGTAGAAGCGCACGCTGCCGTCGATGCCGGCATCTTTGGCGGCCTGCGAACTGATCAGCTCGCGCAGGGACTGTTCGACGCGGGTATCGCGCGCCGAAGCGGTGGAAGTCAGGGCCAGCAGCGCGGTGGCAGTGGCGATCAGCAGGGTGCGGCGCATCGGAACGTCTCCTTGTTGGGGTGCGGGTACGGCGGGGTCACGCGCTCCAGCGGCGGAACACCAGCGAGGTGTTGATGCCGCCGAAGGCGAAGTTGTTGCTCATCACGTACTCGGCCTGCAGCTCGCGGCCTTGCCCGGTGATGAAGTCGAGCTGGCCGCAACGCGGGTCCACCTCGACCAGGTTCAGGGTGGGCGCGAACCAGCCGGCGCGCATCATTTCGATGCTCATCCAGGCTTCGAACGCGCCGCAACCGCCCAGCATGTGGCCGACGTAGCTCTTCAACGAGCTGATCGGCACGCGGCTGCCGAACACCTGGGCAGTGGCCTGGGTCTCGGCGATGTCGCCGTGGTCGGTGGCGGTGCCATGGGCGTTCACGTAGTCGATCTGCGCCGGCTGCAGACCGGCGTCTTCCAGCGCCAGGCGCATGGCCTGGGCCATGGTATCGGCGCTGGGCTGGGTGACGTGCTGGCCATCGCTGTTGGTGCCGTAACCGACGATCTCGGCGAGGATGGTCGCGCCGCGTGCCTGCGCGTGTTCCAGATCCTCCAGGATCAGCGTGCAGGCGCCCTCGCCCAGCACCAGGCCATCGCGGCCGGCATCGAACGGGCGCGGGGTGGTGTGCGGTGCGTCGTTGCGCGTGCTGGTGGCAAACAGGGTGTCGAACACCGCCGCAGCCGTGGCGTCGAGCTGTTCGGCACCACCGGCCACCATCACCGTCTGCTTGCCGCTGCGGATCGCTTCATAGCCGGCGCCCACGCCCTGGCTGCCCGACGTACAGGCGCTGGAAGTGGTGTAGACACGCCCGGACAAGCCGAAGAACACACCGATGTTGACCGGCGCGGTGTGGCTCATCATCTTCAGGTAGGTGGTGGCGCTGATGCCGTCGGTGGTGAACTCATGCAGCATGCGGCCGAATTCGCCGGTGGCTTCGTGGCTGCCCGACGACGAGCCATAGGCCACGCCGGTACGGCCACTGCGCAGCACCGGGTGCTCGAACAGGCCCGCCTCACGCAGGGCGACCTCGGTGGCGCGCACCGACATGATCGCCACCTTGCCCATCGAGCGGGTGGTCTTGCGGTTGTAGTTCGGCGGCAGCTCGTAGTCCTGCGCCGGCGCGGCAAGCTTGGTGTTCAGGCCCGCGTACACATCCCATTCCGGCATCGAACGCACCGCATTGCGGCAGCTGCGCAGATGGGCCTGGATGGTCGGCCAGTCGTGGCCGAGCGGACTGATGGCGGCAGCACCGGTGACCACCACGCGACGATCGGCGGCCATCAGATCATCCCTCCGTTGACCGAGATCACCTGGCGGGTGATGTAGCCGGCCGGCTCGGACAGCAGGAACGCGACCGTGGCCGCCACTTCCTCGGGACGGCCGACGCGGCCGGCCGGGATCAGCTTCAATGCATGTTCGACCACTTCTTCGTTGAGCATGTCGGTCTCGATCAGGCCCGGGGCCACGCAGTTGACGGTGATCTGGCGGCTGGCCAGTTCCAACGCCAATGCCTTGCTGGCACCGATGATGCCGGCCTTCGCCGCACTGTAATTGACCTGGCCACGGTTGCCGGCCACGCCGGACACCGAGGACAGGGTGACGATGCGGCCCGGCTTGCGCCGCCGCACCATCGGCATGATCAGCGGATGCAGCACGTTGTAGAAACCGTCCAGGTTGGTGTGGATCACCTGGTCCCAGTCGTCCTCGGACAATGCCGGGAACGCGCCGTCACGGGCGATGCCGGCATTGCACACCACGCCGTAATAGGCGCCATGTGCCTCCACGTCAGCCTCCAGCGCAGCACGCGCGGCAGCACGGTCGGCCACGTCGAAGGCCAGCACGCGCGCCTGCCGGCCCAGCGCCTGGATCTCGTCGGCCACCGCCTGTGCTTCTTCCACACGGCTGCGGCAATGCACCACCACGTCGAAGCCATCGCGCGCGATACGCAGCGCAATGGCCCGGCCGATGCCCCGGCTCGCGCCGGTCACCAGCACGCTTGGATTCCCTGTCATGCCTGTCCACTCTCCAGATAGGCCATCGAGTCGGCCGGTTCGAACACCGACACGTTGGCAACCGCCCATTCTTCTTCGCCTGCCAGGATGCGGCAGGCGAACATCCCTAATCCATTGTCGCCCAACAGCTCGCAACGCGCCTGTACCTGCAGGCGGGTGCCACTGGGGAAACTGCTGCGCGTGCTGGTATAGCGCCGGCTGCCAAGCAGGAAGCCCAGCTGCGGCGGGTTGCCGGCCGTGCGTGCGCGGCAGCCGGCCCAGGCAGCGATGGCCTGGGCCATGTATTCGATGCCGACCCATGCCGGGACCGCACCGTCTTCGATGAACAGGCCGGCCTCGGGCACCACCAGTTCCGCCTCGATGCCGTCCTGGTCCCAGCGCAGGATGCGGTCCAGCAGGCACATGTCCTGGCGGTGCGGCACCACTTCTTCGATGGCATACAGCGGCATGTTCATCGGCGCTCCAGTGCCAGTACGGCATTGCTGCCGCCGAAGGCGAACGAATTGCTCAGCACCCGCCGCGGCAGCTGCTGCAGGAAGGTCGCCGGGGCTACCAGCGGCAACGCCGGCAGCGCCGGATCGGCCACGCCGTCCCACCAGTGCGGCGGCAGCTGCTGCTGCGGATTCTCGGCCAGCAGGATCCAGCACAGCGCCGCTTCGATCGCACCGGACGCACCCAGCGTGTGGCCGGTCAGTGGCTTGGTCGAACTGGCCGGCACGGCGGTGCCCAGCACCTGCGCCACGGCGAGGCTTTCCATGGCGTCGTTGTGGCCTGTCGCGGTGCCATGCAGGTTCACGTAATCCACTTCCGAAGGTGCCCAGCCAGCACGCTGCAACGCCTGCTGCAGGGCATCGATGGCACCCAGACCCTGCGGGTCCGGTGCCGACATATGGTGCGCGTCGGCCGACTCACCCCACCCCGCCAGGCTGACCGGGCCTGCATCGCGGGTCAGCAGGAACAGCGCGGCGCCCTCGCCGATGTTGATCCCGCAGCGATGCTGCGAGAACGGATTGCAGCGCACTGCGGAGACCGATTCCAGCGCGCTGAACCCGGCGACGGTGAACCGGCACAGGGAATCGGCACCACCGGCGATGACCGCATCGACGATGCCCGAGCGCAGCATGCGCGCGGCCGACATCAACGCCTTGGCGCTGGACGAACAGGCCGTGGACAGCGTCCAGGCCGGGCCCAGCGCACCGCTGCGCTCACGCACGAACTGCGCGGCGGTGCCCATTTCCTGCTGTGCGTAGTCGAACCCTTCAGGCCAATGGCCGTGTTCGGCGCGGGTACGCAGCGCCTGTTCGGATTCACCGATGCCCGAGGTACTGGTGCCCAGCACCACCGCCACACGCTCGGCGCCGTAACGGTTGATGGCATCGGCAACGGCCGGCGCGATCTGCGCCAGTGCCACGTCCAGCAGAGCATTGTTGCGGCCACGCAGGGACACCGGCAGTTCTTCCAGCGTCGGCAGCGGGCTGTGCACTTCGCCCAGCGCGAGGGTGCGACCTGGCAGCAGGCTGGCGTTGTCGCTCAGGCCGCCGGGCGCATCGGCAAACAGCGCGGCAGCCACCGCGGTGCGGCCTTCGCCCAACGCGCAGACCACGCCGAGGTCGTTCAGGAAAATGGGAGCGCTCTTCATTCCTGGCCGGCCATGTCGATCGATTCGATGCGCAGGGTGTAGCCCTCGGCGCGGTTGTCCAGCTGCACGCTGCCATCGCCCAGGCGCTGCAGCTGCAGCCACACGGTGCCGTCGCGGGACAGGCTGCGCTGGCGGCCGTCGTCGCTCACCTGCCAGCCGGCCGGCAGCGCGGCGGCAATGGTGTCCGTCGGCCACAGCGCGAACTGCAGGTCATCCAGTACGCGTTCGGCACGTACCTGTGGCGGCAGCCACGGTGCACGCTGCTGGGTCAGCTGCTGGCCGTCCCACTGCAGGCGCACGCCGGTCTGGCCCATCGCCTGCACGGCCAGCCGCACCTGCTGCGCATCGGCTTCCAGCAGCGCATCCAGATCACGCTCGTGGCTGCCGAAGCGGAAGTGCAGTTGCTGCTGCAGGGCCAACGGCGCCGGCAGGCTGGACGGTGCCAGCCGCAGCGGCGGCAGGTCGACCAGCGGCCGCGGCATGCGGCTGGCACAGGCGGCCAGCAGCAGGCACAGCAGGACCGCGGAGAGGCGGACGATCAGGCGCTGCACAGTTCCTCCAGCACGCGCATGCGACGGCCACTGTCGTCGGCCACATACGGATTATTGGTGTCCCAGGCGTAGCCGGCCAGGATGGAGCTGATCATGTCGCGTACCTGCGGCTGCTGGTCGGGGTGGTAGATGATCTTCTGGAAGCCGCCCTGGTACCAGCTTTCGACGAAGCGGCGGAAGGTTTTCACACCGGCACGCAGCGGAATCGAGAATTCGCTTTCCCAGTCCACGGTCTCGCCCGCGTAACGGCGCTTCAGGCATTCGCTGGCCAGCTGCGCCGACTTGAACGCGATGGTGACGCCGGAGGAGAACACCGGGTCGAGGAACTCACCGGCGTTGCCCAGCAGCGCATAGCCCGGGCCCCACAGCGAGCTGACATTGGCCGAATAGCCGGTGATGCGGCGCACCGGCAGCACCGCCCATTCGGCATTGGCCAGCAGCGAGGTCAGGTTCGGATCCTCGCCGACGATGGCCTGCAGCTTCTGCAGGTCGTCGCCTTCGTAGCGCTCGAAGAACGATGGCTCGGCGACCACGCCCAGCGAGCAGCAGCCGTTGGAGAACGGAATCGTCCAGTACCAGACGTCGATGTGCTCGGGATGGGTGGTGATCAGGATCTTGTTGCGGTCGAATTCCGCTTCGGCCGGGATGTTGTCGCGCACGTGGCAGAAGATCGCGCCGCGCACCGGGAAGTTGGACGGTGATTCCAGGTCCAGCAGGCGTGGCAGCAGGCGCGCGAAGCCGGAGGCGTCGAGGATGAAATCGGCTTCGATGCGGTACTCGCTGCCATCGGGGCGGCGCACGCTCACCAGCGGCTGCTCGCCCGGCTCGACGGACAGCACTTCGTCACCGAAGCGCAGGGTCGCGCCCATGCGCTCGGCGCCACGCGCCAGCACGTTGTCGAAGTCGGCGCGCTGCACCTGGTAGGTGGTGCCCCAGCCCGGCGAGAACTTCTTCCTGAAGTCGAACGCGGTGCGCGCTTTCCCGTGCACGAAGGCCGCGCCGTTCTTGTACTGGAAGCCTGCCTCGACCACGTCCTGCAGCAGGCCGGCCGCTTCGATGTATTCCATGCTCTGCGGCAGCAGGCTCTCGCCGATGGAGAAGCGCGGGAACTGCTGGCGCTCCAGCATCAGCACCTTGCGGCCCTGTTGGCGCAGCATCGCCGCGGCCACCGAACCGGCCGGGCCGGCGCCGATGATCAGGATCTCGGTACGTTCCACGTCTTCGTGGCGGGAAGAATCAGCGGCATCCACAGCAGTAGTCATCGGTGCGTCCTTGTTGCTCGATCAGGTGGAAAAGCGGAGGAATCGGAATGAAGCGTGCCCGGTCAGGCCGGCGGAGCGTCATGCGGTGGCGGCCGGAACAGCGGCGAGATCAGCCACACCAGGCCGATGCCGAACAGCAGGGTGAGCCCGAACGCACGCAGCGCCGGCGTCTGCGAAAGACCCAGCAGGCCGAACGACAGCCAGGTGCTGGCCGCACCCACGCACACCGCCAGCCAGGCGCTGGCATCGCCGCGGTGCTCGATCAGGAAGATGCCGTAGTCGATGCCCATGCCCAGCAGCAGCATCAGTGCCAGCACGTTGAACAGCTGCAGCGGCTGGCCGAACAGGCCGAGCAATCCAAGGGTGAGCGCGCCGGCCACCAGGGTCGGTGCGAATACGCGCCAGGCCTGGCGCCGGTAGCGCAGCCACAGGGCGCCGAACACCAGCACGATGCCGACCAGCAGCAGGCCGCCCATCAGCTTGCGGTAGTGGCCCAGCAGCTGCGAGAAATCGGCCGTACGGTCGACCCAGCGCACGCCGTCCAGGCCTTCGGCAGCACCGCGCAGGGTGGCCAGTGCATCGGCACGCGACAGGTCATCGACCATCACCACGCTGATCATCTGCCCGCCCACGTTGCCGACCCACAGGTGGCGGAACGGCTGCGACGCCGGCGAGGCGAGGAAGGCCTCGGCGCTCAGCGGCGCCGCTGCGAATGCGGGGCGCTGCAGCGGCTCGCCCACCGCTTCGCCCACCGCGGCCAGCACGCCCGGTTCCACCCTGGCGGTCAACGCCGCATCGGCCTGCTGCCGCGCGGGCGATGGCAACCAGTCACTGATTGCGCGGTAACCGCCGATGCGCTTGTCGTGGGTCAGTTCACGCAGGCGCGTGGTCAGCGCTTCTTCGCGCTGCAGCAGTTGTGCGGCATCGCTGCCCTGCACCAGGTAGAACTGCGCCGGGCTGGGCATGCCCAGCAACTGGCTGAGGCGGATCTGCTGGGCCATCAGCGCCGGCGGCGACGACTGCAGGCTGCGCAGGTCGTCGTTGCTCTGCAGGCGGGCGATGCCGATGGCCGACACCAGCGCGGCCACGCCGAGGAAGATCGCCACCGGGCGACGCCCGTGCAGGCGCGGGAAACGCTCCAGCGTGTTGCCCAGCCACTGCGCGAAGCGGGTGGTACGGATCTCGCCACCGTCCAGCCACGGGAACCAGAAGATCACCGTGAGGAAGGCAGCGGCCAGCCCCACCACCGAGAACAGCGCCATCTGCCGCAGGCCGGGGAACGGCGCCAGGCCCAGCGCCAGGTACGCCAGCGCACTGGTCAGCAGCGCCAGCCACAGGCCCGGCAGCAGATGCCGCAGCAGCTTCCAGCGACGGTCGGCCGGCTCGGCCTGGCGCGAAGCGAACCAGTGGATGCCGTAGTCCTCGGCCACGCCAACCAGCGAGGCACCGAACACCAGGGTCAGCACATGCACCTTGTCGAACACCAGCACGGTCACCGCCAGCGCCACGCCACAACCGATCAGCAGCGAGGCGGCAACCAGCAGGATCGGCCGCAGCGAGCGGAACGCCAGCCACACCAGCAGCAGCACCGCCGCCAGCGAGCCCCAGCCGATGGTGTTGATCTCCTGGTTGGCCTGCACGGCAGCCGCTTCGGCATGCAACGGCACGCCGGCATGCAGGATCTCCAGATCCGGCGCAGCGGCCTTGGCCGCCTGTCCGGCGCGTTCGAGCAGGCCATCGAGATGACGCTCGCCATCGAGCCTGAAGGCCGAGCCCGGCGTATCGAACTGCAGCGCCGCCCAGTGCTTGCCTTCGGCCTCGAGCAGGCCGTCATCGCCCAGGCGCAGGCCGGAGCCCTGGGCCTGCTGCTGCCACCACTGCGGCCACAGCGACAGCGGATCCTGCCGCCACTCGGTCAACCGCGGCGCGCCCATCGGGCCGTACAGCGCGCCGAGTGCCTGTTCGGCCAACGCACCGGGTTCGGCCTGCTGCAACTGCTCGCGCTGGGCCGGGGTCAGCAGGCGATCGCGGTACGGTGCGTAGAACGCACGTGCCTCATCGAACCAGCCTTCGATCGAACCACTGGGCACCAGCAGCGCGCTGTCGGCATCACTGGCCATCGCCGCGGCGAACGCGGCCTGCGCGCGCTTGGCAGCGGCACCGTCGGTACTGCCGAGCAGCACCACCACCTGCCGCGAACTGCCATCGGCGATGCGCCGGGTGACGTCGCTGAGCAGGCGGTCGTGCGCGTCCTGCGGCAGCAGGGCGAGGATGTCGGTGTCGATCCGCGACTCCTGGCTCCACAGTCGCCACTGCTGCGCACCCAGCACCAGCAACAGCAGCAGCCAGGCGATGCCCAGCCAGTGCCACCAGCGGCGCAGGCGATCCGGTGCGGCGCTGTCACTCAAAGCGGCGCGCCTCGTCGGCGTTCAACGTGGCCGGCGCTTCGCTCAGCGCAGTGAACTGGATGCGGGTGCGATCCTGGTTGGCTTCGATGATCTCGACCTGGCGCACGTAACGGTCGCCCTGCAACGTCAGCGACTGGAAGGCCTTGGCCAGCATCGCCGACTTCGGCGTCAGCTTCAGGCGCCAGCCCTGCCCTTCACGGGTGGCCTCGACGTTGAACTGGCTGGACAGTGCCTGCACGTCACCGCTCATCAACGCGAACATGATCGCGTTGACCGAGCGCATCGCCGGCTGCTGGCGCGCGTCCAGTTCGACGCGGGTGCTGCCATCGCGCTGGCGGCTGAGGATTCGGTCGGCAGTGACCACCACCTCCGACGGGAACGGCTTGAGCGTGGACCAGATCACGCCGTGCTTGCGCGCGACCACGAACTGGCCCTGCGAACGCAGCGGGTTCTTGAAACCGCTGACCTGCTTTTCCTGGGTGAACTGACCACGCAGCACATCCGGTCGGGCGACGGCCTGGGTGATGGCATCGACGGCGGCATCAGCCGCCTGCACCAGCGGTGCGGCCACCAGCAGCAGCGCGCACAGCAGCACGCGCGGAAGACGAAGGGATCGGTTCACGGGGCAGGCACTCCAAGACGCTGCCACAGCACCGGCGGGCACTGGTACAGCATTTCCTTGCTGGCCGCGTCGACCGCGACCTGGATGGTCATTGCGCGGGTCAGCACCTGGCCGCTTTCCGCATCGAGGATCTCGTATTCGATCTTCAGCCGGTTCTCCCACTCGACGATGCGCGAGCGCACGCGCAGCGCCTGGCCGAACAGCAGCGGCCGCACGTACTTCACCCGCGCGTCTACCACCGGCCACAGGTAGCCCGATTCGAGCATCTGCGGATAGTCGTAGTCGTAGCGCTTCAGCAACGCGCAGCGCGCGATCTCGAAGTACTTGAAGTAGTTGCCATGCCAGACCACGTTCATCGGATCGCAGTCATGGAAAGCGGGGGCCAGCTCGACCTCGCCGACCAGTTCGTTGCCTTCATTCACCGACATACAGCTCCCAGCGTTGCGCGCGGATCTCCACCAGCAGTTCCCGCAGTTCGCGATCCAGCGCGCGGTCTTCTTCGACCAGGGCGATGCGCTGCCCCAGGTCGGCGTACATGTCGGCCAGACTGCCATGCAGCTGCGCGTTCATGCCAACCCGTTCGCGCAGCGCCAGGCCTTGGCGGGCAGCGATCAGCATGGCCGCCACCACCTGTTCAGTCAGTTCGATCACGCGCAGGCAGTCGCGCGCGGCGATGGTGCCCATGCTGACCTTGTCCTGGTTGTGGCATTCGGTGGACCGTGAGAACACCGAGGCCGGCATGGTCTGCTTCAGGGCCTCGGCCGTCCATGCGGAAACGCTGATCTGCAGCGCCTTCAGGCCATGGTTGATCGCCGCGCGCGGGCCGGTGGCCGCCGACAGGTTGGCCGGCAGGCCGTGGTTGTAGCGGGCGTCGACCACCAGCGCCAGCTGCCGGTCGAGCAGGTCGGCGATGTTGGCAACCGTATTCTTCAGCGTGTCCATCGCCAGCGCGATGTGCCCGCCGTAGAAGTGGCCACCGTGCAGGATGCGCTCGCCGTCGGCATCGATCAGCGGGTTGTCGTTGGCGCTGTTCAGTTCGGTTTCGATCAGCTGGCGCAGGAACGGCAGGGTGTCTTCCAGCACGCCGATCACGTGCGGCGCGCAGCGCAGCGAGTAGCGGTCCTGCAGGCGCTGCTCGTTGCGCGGCGGGCGCTCGCTGTGCAGGTCGCTGCGCAGGCGTGCGGCAATGCGCGACTGCCCCGGGTGCGGCTTGGCGGCGAACAGGGTTTCATCGAAATGGTGCGCGTTGCCATCGCTGGACAGCACATTGAACGCGGTCAGGCGCGTGGCCATGCGTGCCAGGTAATCGGCGCGCTGCCAGGCCAGGCAGGCCAGGCCGGTCATCACCGCCGTGCCGTTCATGATCGCCAGGCCTTCCTTCGGCCGCAGCTTCAGCGGCGTCATGCCGATCTTCGCCAGCACGTCGGCAGCCGGCTGCACGCGGCCGTCGTGCAGCACCTCGCGTTCGCCGCACAGCACGGCCGCCACGTACGACAGCGGGGTCAGGTCGCCACTGGCGCCCACCGAGCCTTCGGCCGGAATCAACGGCAGCACGTCGTGCTGCAGCAGCGTGGCCAGGCCTTCCAGCAACGGCACGCTGACGCCGGACATGCCGCGCACCAGCGAGGCCAGGCGCGCGGCCAGCACGGCGCGGGTCTCGGCCGGGTCCAGGTAACGGCCCAGGCCGCAGCCATGGTAGGTGTACAGGTGGTGCGGCAGCTCGGCGACCAGCGCCGGCGGAATGTTCACCGTGCACGAATCGCCGTAGCCGGTGGTCACGCCATAGATGACGCCATCCTCGCGCAGCAGGCGGTCGAGGAAGTCGGCACCACGCCGGATATGTGCGCGGAACGCCGGCACATCGCTCAGCGCGGCCTCGCACTTGCGCTGGGCCAGGGCGACCACGTCTTCGATGGTCAGCGGTGCATCGCCGAAACGGCACACGGGTACGGCGTCAATCGTCATGAGGAGCCTGATCCCAGAAGGGGAAGAAATTGAACCAGTCCAACGGGGACTGGATGACCTGGAGTTCCAGCCAGCGCGCGAAGCGCTGCGCCTGTTCGGCCAGTGCGGCATCGCGTGAACCGCGCGGCAGCACCACGCGGCCGGCGAACTGTTCGAATGCCACCCGATAGCCGTCGCCCTGGTGCAGGCACGACATCGTGTAGACCGGGCAGCCGAGCGCGGCCGCCAGCACATAGGCGCCGATCGGGAACGGCGCGCGGTGGCCGAGGAAATCAGCCATCACGCTGCGCCCGCCCTGCACCGGCACGCGGTCGCCAACGATGGCGACGAAGCCACCCGAGGCGACCTTGTCGGCCAGCATCATCGCCGTGGCCGGGCCCATCTCGGTAACCTGCACCAGCTCCACCGCGGCCAGCGGGTCCAGCCGTTGCAGCAGCCGGTTGAAGCGCTGCGCGTGCGCGGTATGCACCAGCACGGTGATGCGGAAGCCCGGCACCTGCTCGGCCAGCACCTGGCACAGTTCCAGGCAGCCGATGTGTGCGGTCAGGATCAGGCCGCCTTCGCGGCGCGCGATCCTGCCCAGCACCAGGTCACGCTGCAGGCGGATGCGCTCGGGCGGATAGCGGCCGCCGAGGCCGAGAATCTTGTCCAGCATCGTGTCGGCGAAGCTGAAGAAGTGGCGCAGGCTGTCACGCCGGGTGGGCGCATGGCCCAGCGCACCGGCATGGGCCTGCAGCCGCTGCAGGTACTGCATCGAGGCCTGGCGACCGACGCGGTTGCCCAGCCAGTGGCAGGCCACGACCGGCCACACGCAGAGGTGGAACGGCCAGCGCCCGAACCAGCGGTGCACCCAGCACAGGAACAGCACGCCGGCCACCGACGTGGACTCGCCGATGTCGGCCCAGTGCGGGGCGTCGTGCGCGTGGCTCATCTCAGCCCTGCCCCTGCAGGCGGCGCCACAGCAGGCGCGGCGCGCGCCAGAGCATGCCGAAGAACAGCCGGGTATGCATGCGGCTGATGCGCACGTTGTCGCGCCACACATCGAAATGCGAAACGCCGTCGGCGGGATAGGTCACCCGCGTAGCCAGGTGGTCGACCGGTACCTGCCGCCAGTACAGGCGCACCATCACTTCGGTGTCGAAATCCATGCGCCGGCCGATGGTTTCCTCGCCGACCAGGCGCAGCACCGGCGGCAGCGGATACACCCGGAATCCACACATGGTGTCGCGCAGGTGCAGCGACAGCGTGTTGATCCACACCCAGATGTGGGTGGCGTAGCGACCATACAGGCGCGCCTTCGGCACACTGGCATCGTAGGCGGGAATGCCGCAGATCACGGCGTCCGGCCGCGCGCGGGCGGCGTCGATGAAGCGCGGCAGGTCGCCGGTGTCGTGCTGGCCGTCGGCATCGATCTGCAGCACATGGGTATACCCACGACGCTGCGCTTCGGCGAAACCAGCCAGCATCGCACCGCCCTTGCCCTGGTTCACGTCCAGCCGCAGCAGGTCGACACCCGCTCGCTGTGCCAGTTCCCGCAGCACCAGCGCGCAGGACGGCTGCGAGCCATCGTCGACCAGCAGGCAGGGCAGGCCCGCAGCCTGCACGCCATCGACGACCGCGCCGATGGCGTGTTCGTGGTCGTACACGGGAATGACCACCAGCGGCGCGAACGCGCCGCCAGCGGTGGCCGGCTCAATGCGCATCGGCGAACACCACCCTGCCGCTGGCGTGCACGCCATGCACCGAGGTGTAGCGGAACGTCAGCACGCCGCGCCCGGTGTCCCAGTCCAGGTGCAGGGTCAGCTCGTCGCCGGGGCGGGCCACGCGCTGGAACTTCACTGCATCCATGCGCTGGAAACCAACCGGCAACACGAAGGCCTGGCGGCCGAAGCGCACCGCCCAGTCCAGCTGGGCGACGCCGGGCAGGATCGCCGCCTGCGGGAAGTGGCCCTGGAACGCGCGCAGCGCGGGGTCCAGCGTCATCCGCAGGGTGGCCGCCGCCTCGTCGCGACAGTCCCAGACCGGCACCGGCATCATCGGCTGGAACAACGCCACCAGTGCGGCCTGGGTGACCTTGCCCTGGGCATTGATCGGCAGCGATTCGACCAGGCGCCAGCGCCGCGGCCGGGTGACCGCATCGTGGCCCTGCGCCAACCGCGCACCGAGCCGCTGTCCCAGCGCACGCCGTGCGCCGTCACCGGCACGTGCCAACGCCGGATCGGCCGGCACCACCACGGCCGCCAACTGCTCGCGCTGGCCCTGCAGCACCAGCACGCGCACGTCCTCGACTTCTGGATCCTCGCGCAGCGCGCGCTCCAGTGCATCCAGCGAAACGCGGCGTTCTTCGATCTTGACGATGCGGTCGGCACGGCCCAGCAGGCGGAAGCGGCCATCGGCCAGTGCTTCCACGCGATCCTGGGTGCGCCACCAGTCCAACGTCTCCAGGTGCGGCGAGGCCACCGCCAGGCAGTCCTCCTCGATCCGCCACTGCACGCCCGGCAACGGCTGCCACGGCGGTGCATCGGTGTCCCAGCGGCGCCAGGCGATGCCACCGGTTTCACTGCTGCCGTAAACCTCGGTGGGCGCCACGCCCAACCATTGGCGGACCTGGCGCGCGGCGTCCTCGGGCAGCGGGCCGCCGGAGGAGAACACCGCACGCAGGCGGCCGTGCAGGCTGGCCCAGTCGAGCTGCTCGGGCAGGCGCTTGAGATGGGCCGGGGTCGCCACCAGCACCGTGTCGGTACCGGCCAGCGCGCCCACCAGGTCTTCGTGGAAGAAGCGCCGGGGCTGGATCGCACGGCCGGCAGCCAGCGGCCACAGCACGCGGAACAGCAGGCCGTAGATATGCTGGTGGGACACGGTGCCATGCACCTGGGCCCCATCGAGCTGGGCGCCGAAGGCGGCCTGCAGCGCATCGACTTCGCGTGCCAGCTGGTCCAGCCGCTTGCTGATCGCGCTGGGCTGGCCGGTGCTGCCGGAGGTGAACACGCATAGTTCGCAGGCGCGCTCGTCCAACGGCAGCAGCGCCACGTCGGCGGCGGCGCTGTTGGTGGCCTGCAACGGCTGGTAATCCGCCGACAGGTCACCTGCGAAGCCACTCACCTGCGGCTGCAGCGCCTGCAATGTCGCGGGCAGGTTGTCGGCGGCCAGGAACACCCGCTTGCCGGCATGCCAGGCACCGAACAACGCCGCAGCGAAGGCCACGGTGTCATCGAAGTAGAGCGCCCAGTCACGACCTTCGGCAGCGCTGAAAGCGTCATGCCAGGCCAGTACGCGCAGGCGGAAGGCGACATGGTCGAGGGCAGTGCCATCGCAGATACCGATGTCACGACCGGGCTGCGCCGCGATCAGCAGCCGGTCCAGGGCAATCCAGTCAGCCATGCGCGTGCGCTGCCTTGACCCGACGCCGTACCAGCCATTCGCCCCCGAACAACAATCCCATCATCACGTACGCCAACAATCCGTTGTAGAGCATCCAGACCCGGTCCGACGCATACAGCGCGGTGAGCAGGGCGAGACCACCATTGAGAACGAAAAAGCCGCACCACACCTGGGTGACGCGGCGGGTATAGACCACCGCGAACGGTGGCAGGTCCGGCTCCTGCAGGCGCGCCAGGCGTTCCACCAGCGGCGGACCGAAGCGCAGGCTGGTGGCGAACACCGTCAGCATCACCACGTTCACCAGCGCCGGGTACAGCTTCAGCGGCAGGGCCTGGTTGAGCACGGTGGCCAGCCCGGCCAGCAGGCCCGCGCCGGCGGCGGCGGCCCACCACAAGGGCTGGCGGGTGCTCAGCGCGCGCAGCAGGGCCAGCGCGAACAGCAGCAGCGACAGCCAGCGTGGCTCGAAGCGGCCCATCGCCAGGTAGACCAGCACCGGATAGGCAAGCGAAATCGCTGCCACCACGACCATGCGTGCCCGTGCCATGGTCGCGGCGTCCGTGCTGCTGTCAGGCAGCGGCCTGACCGGGCAGCAGGCCATGCACGACATCAACGATGTCCTGCACGGTGCGCACGGCCTTGAACGCTTCAGGCTGCAGGTTGCGGCCGAGCAGCGGCTTGAGCTGCACGATCAGGTCCACGGCATCGATGCTGTCGATGTCCAGGTCGTCGTACAGGCGCGATTCCGGGCTGATCCGCGCCGGCTCGATCTCGAAGCTGTCGGTCAGGATGCGGACGATGCGCTCGAACAGTTCATTCTTGGTCATGGCAGTTCCTGGCGCCTTACGACTGGCGGGCGGCGACGAACTCGCCGAGCGCGCGCACGCTGGAGAAATGGCGACGGGTTTCTTCCGAGTCGGCCGAGAGGCTGACACCGTACTTCTTCTGCAGCGCCAGGCCCAGTTCCAGTGCATCGATCGAGTCCAGGCCGAGGCCTTCCACGAACAGAGGCGCGGTCGGATCGATGTCCTCCGGGGTGATGTCCTCCAGTGAAAGCGAGGAAATGATCAATTCCTTGATCTCGTGCTCAAGTGCTTGCACGGGTCGGATCTCCAGACAGGTCGAAATAACGAGTGAGGTGGTCGGTGACGCGACGGGCCGCCAGGGCATCCCCCCTTGGCGAGTCATCTTCGGCCAGGAACGGCGCGATCGGGATATCTTCGCCGATCTGCAGCTGAACGTGAAAACGACGTGAGGGTACACGATACCACTTCTGGCCCTTGGTCAACGTCGGCGGGGTGCAGGTGATGCGCACCGGGGTGATGTCCAGGCGTCCGCGCACGGCGATGTTGGCCGCGCCACGCTGCAGCCGCAACGGCTGCCCCGGCACGCTGCGGGTGCCTTCCGGGAAGATCACCAGGGTGCCGCCGGCGTGCACGGCCGCCGCGCAGTCATCGACCAGCCCAGCGCCGTCGTCATTGGAGATGTAGCCGGCGGCACGCACCGGGCCGCGCATGAACGGGTTGCAGGCCACCGCCCGCTTGACCACGCAGTCGGCATTGGGCAGCAGGGCGATCAGGCAGACCACGTCGATCAGGGTCGGGTGGTTGGCCAGCACCAGCAGGCCGTCGCGCTGCAGGCGTTCGCGCCCGTCGACCTGCAGGGTCATCACGCCCAGCCGGCACATCAGCCACACATGGCTGGCGAAGGCGCGCTGGACCAGCCGGCGGGCCCGGCGGCGGCGGGTCACCGGGTCGCGCATCAGCAGCAGCACCGGCATCACCAACACGCCCAGCAACAGGCCGCCGACGCCAAACGCGGCGAAGCTGAGGCCGGTGCCGAACACCCGCCAGGCATGATCAAGGCGGCGCAGCGCCTCAGCCACGGCGGCGCCAGGACCAGCGTTGGCCCTGGGTCACGTGCTGCAGCTGCGGATCCCCGGCCAGCAGGAAGCGGTGCAGGTCCAGCGCATGCGGCAACACGCCCGGCGCGGTCGGCCCGGCGTCGCCGGCGACCTGCCAGGACAGCGAAAGATCGCTGCCGCCGGCAGTACCGGCGGGTGCCAGGCGCCAGCACCAGGCGAAGAACGGGTCGGGTTCGTCGGCGAATTCGGCGTAAACGTCGGGCAACGGCGACTCATAGACCACGATCCGCACTTCACTGGCACCATCACCAAGCAGGCCGACGGCCTCCAGGCACGCCGCTTCCACCGTAGACTGGCCAGCGGACAACGCCAGGTAGTTGCCCCGGTGGCCGCGGGCGATCGAATACAGCGCGGCGATCGCGTTGTGCACCGACAGGCCGAAGCCGGTGGGCGACAGCGGCTGATCGGCCACCAGCGAGCCCAGCAGGTCCATCGATCGGGCGACATCGCCATGGCGGCTGGCGAACACCAGCGGCACCTGGCTGTCAGCACCCTGCCCGTCCTCGCACCAGCACGCGGCCTGGATCGCCATGCGGCCCAGGCGCTCGATCCGGCGGCGCTGCATGGCCGGAATCTCGGCCAGCGCCGGCGTGTCCTCACCCTGCGGCAGGAACGGTGCTCCGGCCCAGCCCATCCATTGGCTACGCTCGGTCAGGCCAGGCGCCCAGGCGGCCCAGTCGACAACGGAAAATTCGATCATTACCGGTGATGTTTCGATGGGCGAACGAGAGTCTCGAGCCATTACGGCGACACGCGGCTGCCCCCCATTCCTGCAGCCATGCATCCGTCCAGGACGTCGCCGGCTGCCCCCCTGGCTGCCGGAAAGGAGCGCACGCTAGCACGTCCGACACAGGGATGACATGTTTCACAAAGCACAACGGGGAGCGGTCAGCGACCGCCCCCCGCATGGACCGATCCAGCGAGCCGGTTCAGTGGTAGCCGGCGTCGGCGCGTACCTTGCCGCGGAACACCCGGTAGGACCATGCCGTGTAGCCCAGGATCACCGGCAGCAGCACCACCAGCCCCACCAGGGTGAAGCCCAGCGACGAGGCCGGCGCGGCGGCCTGCCACAGCGTCATCGACGGCGGCAGCAGGTACGGCCACATGCCCAGCACCAGGCCAGCGAAGCCCAGCACGAACAAGGCCAGGCTGAGCAGGAACGGCGGCAGGTCGCGACGCGGATGGGTGGCGCTGCGCCACAGCGCGATGGCCACCGCCAAGGTCAGCAGCGGCACCGGCGACAACCACCAGAAGTTGCCGTCGCTGAACCAGCGGTCCATCAGCCGCGACTGCAGGAACGGCAGCCAGCTGCTGACCAGGCCCATTGCCGCGATCACCGCCACCACCAGCGGGCGGGTCATCTGCCGGGCCAGCGCCTGCACGCGGCCTTCGGTCTTCAGGATCAGCCAGGTGCTGCCCAGCAGTGCGTAGCCGGCTACCAGCGCGGCACCGGTCAGCATCGCGAACGGGCTGAACCAGCCGAACGCGCCGCCCTGGTACACGCCATCGACCAGCGGCAGGCCCTGCACCAGCGTGCCGAGGATCACGCCCTGGGCAAAGGTGGCCAGCAGCGAACCGAGGCCGAACGCCACGCTCCACAGCCGCCGTGAACGGTGC
The DNA here is from genome assembly GCF_029892765.1 of Stenotrophomonas sp. 1278. Classification (NCBI taxonomy): domain Bacteria; kingdom Pseudomonadati; phylum Pseudomonadota; class Gammaproteobacteria; order Lysobacterales; family Lysobacteraceae; genus Stenotrophomonas; species Stenotrophomonas sp. 1278. The sequence continues at coordinate 86,618 of NZ_JARXWD010000010.1, read as the reverse complement.
GCCTTGAAGCGGAACTCGAAGGCCACGCCACGGAACACCAGCGCCACCACCAGCAGCAGCACCGGCAGGTACAGCGCCGACAGCAGTACGGCATACGCCTTCGGGAAGGCGGCCATCAGGCCGGCGCCGCCGAGCACCAGCCAGGTCTCGTTGCCGTCCCAGATCGGCGCGGCGGTGTTCATCATCAGGTCCAGCTGTTCCTCGTCCTCGGCGAACGGAGCGAGGATGCCGATGCCGAGCACGAAGCCGTCCAGCACCACGTACATCAGCACGCCGAAGCCGATCACCGCGAACCATGCCACCGGCAGCCAGGTCATCAGGTCCATGTCAGCGCTCCTCCAGCGGTTCGTCGGCGGCCGACAGCGGCCGCGCCGGGGTGTGGCTGCCATGGTCCAGCGACGGGCCTTCGTCGTACGGCTGCGGGCCGTGGCGCAGGATCTTCACCAGATACCAGATGCCCCAGCCGAACACGAAGGCATAGCCGATCACATAGACACCCAGCGACAGCGCGGTCATCCATGCACTCTGCGGGCCAACGGCATCGGCGGTACGCAGCACGCCATAGACCACCCACGGCTGCCGCCCCATCTCGGTGACGAACCAGCCCGACAGCAGCGCGATGAAACCGCTGGGCAGCATCCAGTTCCAGCCACGCAGCAGCCACGGCGAGGCCAGCAGCTTCTTCCGCCACAGCTGGAAGGCCGAGACCCAGGCCAGCACCAGCATCAGCGTGCCCAGCCCGACCATGATGCGGAAGGCGAAGAACACCGGCGTCACCGGCGGCCGTTCGCTGGCCGGCACCGACGTCAGCGGATCGAACGTACCGTCCAGGGTGTGGGTGAGGATCACGCTGCCGAGCTTGGGAATGGCGACCTCGAAATCGTTGCGCTCCTCCTTCTCGTTGGGCAGCGCGAACACCACCAGCGGCACACCCTCGCCCTCCTTGGTCTCATGCCAGTGCGCTTCCATCGCCGCGATCTTCATCGGCTGGTGCTTGAGCGTGTTCAGGCCATGCATGTCGCCGACGAAGATCTGCACCGGCACGGTCAGCGCCGCGAACGCCACCGCCGCGATCAACATCCGCCGCCCCGCTTCCACGTGCGTTCCCCTGCGCAGATACCATGCGCCCACACCACCGATCACGAAACAGGTGGTGATGAACGAACCCAGCGCCATGTGCGCCAGCCGGTATGGGAAGGACGGGTTGAACACCACCTGCCACCAGTCGACGGGGTGCACGACGCCGTTGACCATCTCGTAGCCGGCCGGCGTATGCAGCCAGCTGTTGGACGAGAGGATCCAGAAGGTAGAGAACAGCGTGCCCAGCGCCACCATGCAGGTGGACAGGAAATGCAGGCGCGGCGACACCCGGCCCCAGCCGAACATCATCACGCCGAGGAAGCTGGCTTCCAGGAAGAAGGCGGTCAGCACTTCATAGGTCAGCAGCGGGCCGATGACCGTGCCAGCGACCTCGCTCAGCCTCGGCCAGTTGGTGCCGAACTGGAAGGCCATGACGATGCCGCTGACCACACCCATGCCGAAGGACACTGCGAAGATCTTCTGCCAGAAGAAATACAGCTCGCGCCACACGGGCAACTTCGTGCGCAGCCAGCGCCACTCGATGAAGGCCAGCCAGCTGGCCGTACCGATGGTGAAGGCCGGGAACAGTACGTGGAAACTGATGACGAATCCGAACTGGATCCGCGACAACAACAACGCGTCCAAGGGACGCCTCCTGCCAGGTGCCGGTGGGATACCAGACCACTTTAGGGGGATATCGTTAAGCCGGGATGCGACCGGGTGACGCGCTGCTTCACTTTGTCGCAGGGTGCGTGGAAGCCGCCGGGCATGGCCCGGCGCTACACGTCATTTCATCATTGGTGGCTCCGGGCCATGCCCGGCGAGGTGCTGATTCACGCGGTAGCCCCGGGCCATGCCCGGCGGGGCGCTGATTCACGCGGTAGCTCCGGGCCATGCCCGGCGGGGCGCTGATTCACGCGGTAGCGCCGGGCCATGCCCGGCGGGGCGTTCACCGCCAGAAATACCAGACGCCCATCGCCAGCAACGCGCCCAGCAACACGATCTGCACCACCGCATAGCCCACGCTGCTGTCGCGCGACTCGGACGCAATCCGCTTCTGCAGCGCTTCGCTCACATCCGGCACCTCGTCCTGCCTTACCTGTTCATGCAAGGCCTGCGAGAGCGCACGCTCGTCGGGTTCGCGGGAATCGGTTGGTCGGCTCACAACAGTTCTCCGGCGGTGGCGTGCTTCACCAGCTCCTGTTTCAGGACCTGGCGCGCACGGTGCAGATGGCTCTTGATGGTACCCCGGGCCAGCCCGGTCACCTGCTCGATCTCGGCCAGATCGAAGTCTTCCAGGTAGTGCAGCCCGACGATCAGCCGCTGCGGTGCGCTCAGCCGCTCCAGCGCTGCTCCCAAGTGGCTGCCAGCCTGCAATGCCTCGCTGAGTTCGGAAGGGCCCGGACCCTCGTCACCGGCCCCCAACTTCTCCGGCGCTTCCACCGCCACCATCCACTGCGCTTCCAGTCGCCGCCGCCGCAGGTGCTGCAGCGCGGTGGTGTAGGCCACGCGCGAAATCCAGGTCCGCAACGAAGATTCAAAACGGAACCGGTGCAGCTGGCGGAACACGGCCAGGAAGGTTTCCTGCAGCAGGTCGGCCACCTGGTCGCGGTCGCCGACCATGCGCCCGATCACATGCGCGCAGGTGCGCTGATGTGTTTCCACCAACTGCGCGAAGGCCGCTTGTGAGCCGTCGATGATCGCGCCCACCAGGGCGCGGTCGTCCGACCACGCAGAGGGCTCCTCAACGGGGACATTGCGCCGCCGCCCCCGCAGTGCAGCCAGCGCTTCCCCCAGCAGGCTCATGCGTGGGACTCCCCCTGTGCCCGCAGCATGCGCCGGCTCAGCCCTTGCGCGTGGCGGGGCGGGTGAAGTGCCAAGCCAGCAGCTGGCCCAGCCCTGCGCTGCCGACCAGCGCGGCAGCTGCGCCGAACGTCAGGTCGCGGGCGCCGATGGCCTCCAGCAGCGCCATGGCCAGCGCCAGGCAGACCAGGCTGATGCCCCAGCGCAGCGCGCCCTGGCGGCGGCGTTCCTCCTCCAGCACCGCCAGCGAGCGGATGACTTCCTCCGGCACGTGCGGCGCCACCAGCTTGCTGCGCGCTCGCGCATCGGCGATGGCATGGATCGCATAGGCGATGCAGATGAAAAGGGTGATCGGGATGAGTTCCTGCATGGTCGTGCTCCTGTCCGGTGGATGATGCGGGTTCAGGAGATTGGATGCGCGACCCTGCCGACCGGTTGCACCGCTTTGCCGATTCCGCTGCCATGACCTGTGGCCCCTGCCCGGGGCCGGGACGGCTGCTACGCTTGCCCGGTTTCCTCTTCTGGTGCTGTCCGCCCATGTCCCGAGTGCTGCCCCTGTCCCTCCTGCTGTCTGCCGTGCTGGCCGCTCCGGCCGCGCAGGCTGCGCCGACACCGATCACCATCGAACAGGCCATGGCCGACCCGGACTGGATCGGTCCGCCGGTGGAGAAGGCCTGGTGGTCGTGGAACAGCCAGCAGGTGGAGTACCAGCTCAAGCGCAACGGCAGCCCGGTGCGCGACACCTTCCGCCAGCCGATCGCCGGTGGCGTGGCCGCGCAGGTGGCCGACGACCAGCGCGGCAGCTTGGACGTGGCCGATCCGGTGTACGACCGCAGCCGCACGCGCAGCGCGTTCGTGCGCAACGGCGACGTGTTCGTGCGCGACCTGCGCAGCGGCGCACTGACCCAGCTGACCCGCAGCAACGAGCGCGCCAGCGGCGTGAACTTCGCCGCCGACAATGGCGTGATCTGGCGCGTCGGCCAGAACTGGTTCCACTGGACCGCCGCCAGCGGCGTGCAGCAGGTTGCCAGCCTGAAGGCCGAAAAGGATCCCAGCACGCCGCCGAAGGCCGACGTGCTGCGCGACCAGCAGCTGCGCACGCTGGAAACCCTGCGCCGCGACCGCGAACAGCGCGAGGCGCTGAAGGACCAGGACCAGCGCTGGCGCCAGGCCGACCCGACCCGCGCACCGGGTCCGGTATTCCTGGGTGCCGACGTGGAGATCGTCGACAGCGTGCTGTCGCCGGACCTGGGCCACCTGATCGTGACCACCAAGCCGAAGGACTTCGATGACGGCCGCGGCGGCAAGATGCCGCTGTACGTGACCGAGTCGGGCTATGAGGAAACCGAGGACACCCGTCAGCGCGTCGGCCGCAACGGCTTCGAGCCGCATACCCTGTGGTTCGTGGATGTACGCAGCGGCAAGGCCGAGAAGCTGTCGCTGTCCAGCCTGCCGGGCATCGGCACCGATCCGCTGGCCGAGCTGCGCCGCAAGGCCGGCAAGGACGCACTGAAGGGCGACCGCAGCGTGCAGGTGATGAGCGACTTCATGGGCGGTGGCATCCGCTGGAGCGCTGACGGCCAGCAGGCCGCGGTGATGCTGCGCGCCAACGACAACAAGGACCGCTGGATCGTCAGCGTTGCTGTCGCCGACGGCCGCGTGCAGAACCGCCACCGGCTGACCGACAACGCCTGGATCAACTGGGGCTTCAACGATTTCGGCTGGATGGCCGATGGCCGCACGCTGTGGCTGCTGTCCGAGGAATCCGGCTTCTCGCACCTGTACACCCAAGCCGGTGGCGGCAAGCCGCAGGCGCTGACCAGCGGCAAGTGGGAAACCTCGGCGCCGGTGCTGTCGGCCGACGGCAAGGGCTTCTACTTCCTGTGCAACCAGCAGGCCCCGCATGACTACGAAGTCTGCGCGGTCGATACCGCTGCCCGCCAGGTGCGCGAGCTGACCAGCCTCAATGGCGTGGAAGATTTCTCGCTGTCGCCGGACGGCCAGCAGCTGCTGGTGCGCTATTCCGGCGCCTACCTGCCGGCGCAGCTGGCGGTGGTGCCGAGTACCGGCGCTGGCCAGGCGCGCGTGCTGACCGATACCCGTACCGCCGAGTACAAGGCGCGCCAGTGGATCCAGCCGAAGCTGGTGGCGGTGCCGTCCAAGCATGGCGCCGGCGTGGTCTGGGCCAAGTACTACGAGCCGGAAAACAAGGAACCCGGCAAGAAGTACCCGGTCGTGATGTTCGTGCACGGTGCCGGCTACCTGCAGAACGTGCACCAGCGCTACCCGGCCTACTTCCGCGAGCAGATGTTCCACAACCTGCTGGTGCAGAAGGGCTACATCGTGCTGGACATGGACTACCGCGGCAGCGAAGGCTATGGCCGCGACTGGCGCACGGCGATCTACCGCAACATGGGCCACCCGGAGCTGGAAGACTACAAGGACGGCCTGGACTGGCTGGTCGACACCCAGCAGGGTGACCGTGACCACGCCGGCATCTACGGCGGCTCCTACGGCGGCTTCATGACCTTCATGGCCCTGTTCCGCTCGCCGGGCACGTTCAAGGCCGGCGCCGCGCTGCGTCCGGTGGTCGACTGGCACCAGTACAACCACGGCTACACCAGCAACATCCTCAACACCCCGGACATCGATCCGGAGGCGTACCGCGTGTCCTCGCCGATCGAGTACGCACAGAACCTGCAGGACAACCTGCTGATCGCCCACGGCATGATGGACGACAACGTGTTCTTCCAGGATTCGGTGAACCTGACCCAGCGCCTGATCGAGCTGCACAAGGACAACTGGTCGATCGCGCCGTACCCGCTGGAGCGCCATGGCTACGTGCGTGCCGATTCCTGGCTGGACCAGTACAAGCGCATCCTCAAGCTGTTCGAGCAGAACCTGAAGTGAGTGCTGCCGCGGCCACGATCCACATCGTGGCCGCGGTCATCCTCGATGACCGTGGCCGGGCACTGGTGGTGCGCAAGCACGGTGCCAGCCGCTTCATCCAGCCCGGCGGCAAGCCCGACCCGGGCGAGGCACCCCTGCAGGCACTGGCACGCGAACTGGACGAGGAACTGGGCGTACGGCTGCACACCGCTTCGGCCATCGCACTCGGGAGTTTCGAGGACTGGGCGGTGAACGAGCCAGGCCATCGCGTGCAGGCGCAGGCCTGGCGGGTGTGGATCGAAGGTGAGCCGTGCGCGCGTGCGGAGATCGCCGAACTGGCCTGGGTGCCGCTGCAGCCGCCGCACGGCCGGCCCTTGGCACCCTTGAGTGAACACCATATCCTGCCAGCGGTCGCTGCCCTGGCGACGGCCCGCTGACCCGGCAGGCATCGCTCACCCGGACAACGGATGTCAGCTTCGATTCCCTCGATTCCAGCACCTGCCCCACCGCCACCCAGCAACTGGGTCGGCGCAGTGGCGCAGGGCTCGTTCTGGCTGAGCCTGCTGGTCACCCTCTATTTCCTCGCGCAGGCGCTGATGGCCGCGGCACTGGCCCGCACCGGGTTCTGGACCACGCTGGTGACACTGGCATGGGAACAGCAGCTCGACGGCAGCCTGTGGTGGATGCTCAAACACCCGGCGGCCACCTCGCTGCTGGTTGCCCTGCTCTGCCTGTTCTCGACCCTGGCCAGCTGGGGCCTGTGGCGCGAGCGACGCTGGGGCCTGTGGGCCTATGTGTGGATGCTGGGCCTGAGCGCGCTGGCCAACTTCGTGATCGCCTGGTGGATGGATCGCCTGCTGTTGGTGTTGATCGCGCTGCTTGCCAGCGACCCCACGGCGCAGCATGAGCTGCAGGTGCAGCGTGTGCTGTTCACCTTGACACTGGTCGGCACCTCGGTGCTGTTCGCGGGGCTGCAGGGCTGGCTGGGTTGGCGCCTGCTGCGACCGGACATCCGCTGCCGCTTCCGCTGACTCCCCTCCCGCGTTCCGCCTTCGACAAGGATGTCGCATGCCTGCCCTGCTCCGGATGTTGCTGACCGTCACTGCGCTGCTGCTGGCCACCCCGCCGGCGCCGGCCGCAGCCTCCGCTTCCACGCCCGCGCCGCTGCGATGTGGCCGGTACGTCAATGCGCAGAATGATGCCGCGCTGGTCATCGACTCACACAACCGGGGCCGTCGCCTGGCGACGGGCTTTGATCTCGAATCGCTGCAGATCGAACGCGATGGCAACGGCCTGGTGCTGGTCAACCTGGATGACGGCGTGGCAACAGCGCTCACTGCCAGTGCTGATGGCAGACGCATCAACGACACGCTGCAGGACTACCAGCTGCGTGCACCGGCGGTCTGCCAGCCGGTGGCCGTGAACGCCGCCGGCAGCTGCCTGGCCGATGCGAACCGCTGCATGGCTCGCCTGCACGCGGCGACGCCGCAGCAGCTGCTGACCGCCTGCCAACAGGGCGTGGGCGCGGCCTGCAGCGGCCTGTTGATGGGCTACGTGGACGATGCGCTCCTCGCCGCCGCGTCTGCCAAGGGCGTAGCGCTGGCTACCGCCGCATCGGCGCCCTGCACCACCGATGCGGAGCGCGAGGAGGTGCTGACCTGCCGTGATGCCCGTCGTGACGCGTTGGCCGCCGCCATGGCACAGGCCAGCGGCCAGGCGTTCGCCCGTGGCATCGATCCAGCGTGGGTGGAACTGCCGGCGGCGCAGCGTGACCAGTTGCAGCAGCTGTGCCTGCAGCAGCGCGCTGGCCGCTTCTGCACCGAAGTGGCCGAGCAGCAGTTGAATGCGCGCGATCCGCGGGCGGCCGTGCAGGCGTTGCAGGTGGTCTGCGACAGCGGTCGCGACAGCGCATGCGAACGGGTCGAGCCCCTGCAGGCACTCGGTGCCGCGCTGCGCCTGGTCGATGCGACCGAGCCGCCCTGTGGCCTGTACCGGGCCGACGGCGGCACGATCGATGCGGTTGCGTTCGGCGACGATGGCCACGCGACGATCGGTAGCCAGCGCTCGCAGGTGCGACTGCTGGACGGTGCCATCCATCTGCGCAATGACCACGGCAGCGATCATGTGCTGCGCCTGCTGGCCAATGGCGACCTGCTGGGCATGGATGCCTGGACCGGCTACCAGCGTTACCAGCGGCAGCCGGGTGCTGTGCGCTGCAAGGCTGCGCCCACCCGTGATACCGCACCGTCTGCCCGCCGATGATGACCATCGTTCCACGTACCGTTTCTGCAAGGAGTTCCTGCATGCCCCCCTCCACTGCCCACCGCGGCCACCTGTCACGCGGGTGGATCGCCGCGCTGCTGTTGTCGCTCGGCCCGGCAGCATCCGCGCAACCACTGCTGTGCGGCACCTTCAAGGACGCTGACAGCGGCACCCGGCTGACGGTGGAAAGCCCAGTGCAGGGCTCCCGCCTCATCCCCGGCGCGGCCCCGGAGCCCTACAACCTGGAGCAGCTGCAGGACGTGCTGATGCTGGCCAACCTGGCCACCGGCGACATCGAGGTCCTGCAGATCATCGACGAGGGCCACGCGCTGGCCGGCGAAGAGCGTTACTACACGCTGGAAAGCACGGCGGTCTGCCAGGCGTCACCGGTGTTCGCAGCGGGCAGCTGCCGCGCCGATATCGCCAGCTGCATGGATGACATGGCAGTGGCCGGACCCGAGCGCTGGCGGCAGTGGTGCCGTGAAGGCGTGCCGGCCGGCTGCAATCGCTTGATCGAGGATTATCGCAGCGACGCCCGCAATGCCCTGGTGCTCGACATCGCCCTGGCCAGCAATCGCGAGGAGCCTGCTGAACCTGCGGCATGCCAGCGTGGCAGCACGGACGTCGACGCAGAAGCATGCAAACAGGCCGAAGCGGTGGGCCGGGTCCGTGATGCGGCCTGGGCGTTCTCGGTGGCGCGAAGCATCCCGCGCGACGTGCCGCTACCGGCAGCGCGGCTGGACGAGGTCAGCATGCTGTGCCGCAAGCATCCCAGTGCCAGTTCCTGCCATGCCGCGGCCGTGGCGCTGTGGGCATCGGCGCGCCTGCTGCCGGCCCGCGATGCCCTGCAGCTGGCCTGCAGCATCGGTCGGGACCCGCAGGCCTGCAGCAGCGTCGCGCCCTTGGCCGCACTGAGCAGCGCAGACCTGGTCATCGTGGACGTGGCCAAGCTGCCCTGCGGCCGCTATGCGGCGCAGGGCCACGCCCTGGTGTTCGGCGACGACGCCCAGGTCCAGGTCGATGCGTCCGGCAGGCAGCCGGCGGTCATGCGCGAGGGCGCCATCCGGGTGCGGAACGAGGAAGGTGAGGACCACGTGTTCTGGCAGCTGGCCAATGGCGATCTTGTCGGCAACGACCGTTGGGCCCGCTTCGCCCGCTACCAGCGTGACGGTTCGTCGCCGACCTGCGGGGCGCGCGCCAGCGCAGGCACGGCGCTGCGGTAAAGTACGCGCCATGAACGAATTCGAGCGCGTGCGCGCCTACCTCACCGACCTGCAGGACCGCATCTGTGCAGCGATCGAATCCGCCGATGGCCGGGCACGCTTCCAGGAAGATCTGTGGCAGCGCGCCGAAGGTGGCGGTGGCCGCACCCGCGTGCTGCGCGATGGCGCGGTTTTCGAGCAGGCCGGTATCGGCTTTTCCGATGTGGCGGGCAGTCGCCTGCCGCCGTCGGCTTCGGCCAACCGGCCGGAACTGGCCGGTGCCTCGTGGCGCGCCACCGGTGTGTCGCTGGTGTTCCACCCACTCAACCCCTACGTGCCGACCACCCACGCCAACGTGCGCTTCTTCCAGGCCCAGCGCGACGGCGAGGTGGTGGCCAGCTGGTTCGGCGGTGGCTTCGACCTGACCCCGTTCTACCCGTTCGACGAGGACATGCAGCACTGGCATCGGGTGGCGCGCGATCTGTGTTCACCGTTCGGCGACGAACGCTACGCCGCGCACAAGCGCTGGTGCGATGAGTATTTCTTCCTGCGCCACCGCAATGAGACGCGCGGTGTGGGTGGTCTGTTCTTCGATGATCTGCACGGCGATTTCGAACGCGATTTCGCCTACCTGCGCGCGGTCGGCGATGGCTTCCTCGATGCCTACCTGCCGATCGTGCAGCAGCGCAAGGACACGCCCTACGGCGAACGCGAGCGCGAGTTCCAGCTGTACCGCCGCGGCCGCTACGTCGAGTTCAACCTGGTCTACGACCGTGGCACGCTGTTCGGCCTGCAGAGTGGCGGGCGCAGCGAGAGCATCCTGATGAGCCTGCCGCCGCGGGTGCGTTGGGAGTACGGCTTCAGCCCCGACGAAGGCAGCGCCGAGGCGCGCCTGGCCGATTACCTGGTGCCGCGCGACTGGGTGTGATGCGTGGCGCCCACAGCGGTCGAGCAAGCTCGACCACTACCGGGACCGGGCCGAGGCGACAGGTGGTCGGGCAAGCTCGATATCGACCGCATCCGCTCAATCGTCCTTGCGCTTGGGAATGATGGTGATGTGGCCGTTGGTTTCCAGCAGTGCCAGTTCCACTTCTTCCACGCCGATGCAGCTCTGCTGGCGCATGGCGACATCGAAATCGGCGCGGCTGACCAGCTCGCGCCGCAGCACACTGTCGAAGAGCTTGCCGTTGCGCGCGATCACCACCGGTTCGCCCTCGATCAGCCGTTCCATGCGGCGGCTGCGGGCGGTGATCCAGCCTACGCCATAGTTCAGCAGGATCAGCGTGGCGGCCAGCAGCAGGCCGCCGGCCAGCGAGGTGTCGGTGCCCAGCAGTGCGTTCTGCACCGCGTTGCCCAGCAGCACGATCAGCAGCACGTCGAACGGGGTGACCTGACCCAGCGCGCGCTTGCCGCTGAGCCGGACCATGCCCAGCACGACTGCGTAGACCACCACCGCGCGCAGGATGAATTCCCACCACGGCATCGCCAAGTCGAACAGATCGGGCATTGCGGGTTTCCCTGCTGGGCGGTGGCCCAGCGTGGCGCAGCAGCGCACAAATAAAAAGCCCCGCTGACCAGGGGGAGGTCAACGGGGCCGGGGAACGGGCGCTTGGGGAGGAGCCCCCGTTCCGAGATCTGCTCCAGGGGATGGGAGAGATCCACGACAGGCATTGCGCCTGTCGGGAGTTATAGAAGCACTCCGAACACTAACGGTTCGTGAAGGGGCCCAATTTAATAAACACCCATCAGGGAAACATTCATGTTTGAGTCAGAAACATCATGCAAATGAACGAATTCACGGCGTTTTCGGCCTGAATGCGACTCAGTGCGCCTCATCCCAATTGCTGCCAGTACCGGTATCGACCACCAACGGCACCCGCAATTGTGCCGCTTGCGACATGCGCTGCACGACATTGCTACGCAGTTCTTCGATGAAACCGGCCTCGGCTTCGAACACCAGTTCATCGTGCACCTGCAGGATCATCCGCGCCGGTGCGCCGCTGTCACGCAGCCATTTGTCCACATCGACCATGGCGCGCTTGATGATGTCGGCGGCGGTGCCCTGCATCGGTGCATTGATCGCCGCACGTTCAGCGCCAGCACGCAGGCCCTGGTTACGTGCATGAATGTCGTTCAGGTACAGCCGGCGACCGAACAGGGTCTCCACGTAGCCCTGCTCGCGGGCCTGCTCGCGCATGCGCTCCATGAAGTCACGCACGCCCGGATAGCGGCTGAAGTACAGCGCCACGTAATCCTGCGCCTGGCCGCGGTCGATGCCGAGGTTGCGGGCCAGTCCGAACGCACTCATGCCGTACATCAGGCCGAAGTTGATCGCCTTGGCCGCGCGGCGCTCGTTGCTGGTCACTTCTTCCAGGGTGCGGCCGAACACCTCGGCGGCGGTGGCGCGGTGCACATCGGCGCCCTGCTCGAAGGCCCGCACCAGGCCCGGGTCTCCGGACAGATGCGCCATGATCCGCAGCTCGATCTGCGAATAGTCGGCCGCCAGCAGCTGGAAGCCTTCCGGGGCGATGAACGCGCGGCGGATGCGGCGGCCATCCTCGGTGCGGATCGGGATGTTCTGCAGGTTCGGATCGGACGAGGACAGGCGGCCGGTGGCGGCACCGGACTGGTGGTAGCTGGTGTGCACCCGGCCGGTTTCGGAGTTGACCATCTCCGGCAGCTTGTCGGTATAGGTGCTGCGCAGTTTGGCCAGGCCACGGTACTCGAGGATCACCCGGGGCAGCTCGTGCTGCTCGGCAATCGCCTCCAGCGCCTCTTCGTTGGTGCTGGGCTGGCCCTTGGGGGTCTTCACCACCGCCGGCAGCTTCAGCTCGTCGAACAGCACCGCCTGCAGCTGCTTGGGCGAATCCAGGTTGAAGCTGCGCCCGGCCAGTTCGGTGGCCTTCTGCTGCGCGGCCAGCATGCGCGAGGACAGGTCCTGGCTCTGCCGGCGCAGTTCGTCGGTGTCGATCCGCACGCCATTGGCTTCGATGCTGGCCAGCACCGGCACCAGCGGCATCTCGATGCTGCGGTACACGCTGTCCAGGGTCGGTTCGACCAGCAGCTGCGGCTGCAGCGCGTGGTGCAGGCGCAGGGTGATGTCGGCGTCTTCGGCGGCGTAGCGGCCGGCCTCGTCGATGCCCACCTGCGAGAACGAAATCTGCTTGGCGCCCTTGCCTGCCACGTCCTCGAACTTGATGGTGCTGTAGCCCAGGTAACGCAGGGCCAGCGAATCCATGTCGTGGCGGGTGGCGGTGGAATTGAGCACGAAGCTCTCAAGCATGGTGTCGTCGTGGTAGCCCTGCACGTCCACGCCATGGCGGCGCAGCACGTGCAGGTCGTACTTGCCATGCTGGCCCAGCTTCTTCTTCGCCGGGTCCTGCAGCAACGGCCGCAGCGCATCGAGCACCTGTGCCAGCGGCAACTGTGCCGGCGCGCCGGGATAATCGTGGCCGACCGGGATGTAGGCGGCCTTGCCCGGCTCCACCGCCAGGCTGATGCCGACCAGGCGCGCACGCATCGCATCCAGTGCGTCGGTCTCGGTGTCGAAGCTGATCAGGTCAGCCTGCTGCACGCGCGCAACCCAGGCCTGCAGCTGCTCGGTGGTCAGCACGGTTTCGTACTCGCCGGGCGCCGACAGCGCCGGATCAAGCTCGCCGACGGGCGGCGCTTCGGCGCTGCCACGGGCAAAGCCTGCGGCGGTGCCACGCAGGCTCGGCGTCGCGTCGTTGGCCACTGCAGGCGCCGGTACCGGCCCGCCCAGCTCCTTCAATGCCTGGGTGAAGCCGTAACGCAGGTACAGCTCGCCCAGGGTGGGCACATCCGGATCGCGCAGGGCCAGCGTGGTCGGGCTGGCGTCCAGCGCGACGTCGGTGCGGATGGTCACCAGCTCCTTGTTCAGCGGCAGGCGCTCCAGTGCGGCGCGCAGGTTTTCGCCGATCTTGCCCTTCATGGTCGGCGCCGCTGCCATCACCCCGTCCAGATGCTGGTATTCGGCCAGCCACTTGGCGGCCGTCTTCGGCCCGCACTTCTCCACGCCGGGCACGTTGTCCACGGTATCGCCCATCAGCGCCAGCAGGTCGACGATCTGGTCGGCGCGCACGCCGAACTTGTCCATCACCGCCGCGTCCGAATCCATGCGGCTGCCGGTCATGGTGTTGACCAGCTCGATGCCCGGCCGGACCAGCTGGGCGAAATCCTTGTCGCCGGTCGAGATGGTGACCTTCAGGTCCTGTGCCACGCCCTGCAGGGCCAGGGTGCCGATCACATCATCGGCCTCCACGCCGTCGATGCGCAGGATGCTGATGCCCAGCGCTTCGACGATGCGGCACATCGGCTCGACCTGGCTGCGCAGTTCATCGGGCATCGGCGGGCGGTTGGCCTTGTACTGGTCGTACAGGTCATCGCGGAAGGTCTTGCCGGGGGCATCGACGACGAAGGCGACGTAGGCCGGGCGCTCCTTCAGCGTCGAGCGCAGCATGTTGACCACGCCGAACAGCGCGCCGGTGGGCTCACCCTGTGCATTGGACAGGGGCGGCAGCGCGTGGAACGCGCGGTACAGGTAACTGGACCCGTCGATCAGGACTAATCTGCTCATGTGTCGATTCTACGCGCCTGTTCCTGCATCGCGGCGACACGGCAGCGACGCGGCGTTGGGGCATAATCAAGGCTCTTTCCAGGCAAAGGCCCCGCCGATGAAGACCCTGATGCTGGCTTCCCTGCTCCTGCTTGCTGGCTGCGCCAGCATGGGCGGTGCGGGCGCTCCCCCGGTGGACGTCAAGGGCGCCGATGTTTCCAAGCGCACGATGGACAACGGCGACACCATCGAGGAATACCGGGTGTCCGGCCAGTTGCGCATGGTCAAGGTGACGCCGGCACGCGGCGCCCCGTTCTACATGTATGACAAGAACGGCGATGGCCGCTTCGACAATGACAAGGATGGCGTGTCGCCGGTGTACTGGAAGCTGTACAGCTGGTGATGTGGCCGGGGTCGGATCCCTTTCCCCGGAAAAGGGCTCTGACCCCATCAAGGCAATCGGCACGCCCCATCCACGCATGGCGTGGATCTACTGCGCATTGCGGTGGCCCCATCCACGCATGGCGTGGATCTACTGCGCATTGCGGTGGCCCCATCCACGCATGGCGTGGATCTACTGGGCATTGCGGTGGCCCCATCCACGCATGGCGTGGATCTTTGACGGTGAACTGGAGTAGTTCCACGCCATGCGTGGATGCTCTTCGGGCCGCCGATAAAAAACAACGCCGGCGCGCATCCTGCGGCCGGCGTCGGGTCCCCTCCCCGGGAACGCTTCCGTATCAGCGGATGACCAGCACCGGCAGCGTGCTGCGCGCCAGCACCTCGGCGGTCTGGCTGCCCAGCAGCACGCGGGTGACGCCGCGACGGCCGTGCGAGGTCATTACGATCAGATCGCTGTTGCGCTGGCCCGCCGTCTCGATGATGCCGTCGGCCGCGTAGCGGTCCAGCACATGCACCGGATTGGCGGTGATGCCCTGCTCGGCCGCCTTGGCCAGGGCCGGCTGCAGCACCTTCTGCGCGCCTTCCTCGCGGTCGGCCTTGTACTCCGGGCTGTTCATGTAGCCCACGCTCCAGCCCATGGCGTCGTACATGCCGACGGCCCAAGGCTCGGAGACGGTGACGATGTCGACCTCGGCGTTGAGGTCCTTGGCCAGCTCCAGGCCCTTGGCCAGGCCCTTGTCGGCCAGCTCCGAGCCATCGGTGGCGATCAGGATGCGCTTGTACATGGTGGGGCTCCGCGGTGATCCAGCCAGTGGGAACGACACCATTACACAGCCTGTGTGGAGATCGTGCCTTGCGCAGGATCAATCCGGCAGCGCGCAGCGATGCCTGCGCAGCGCGGCATGATCGGCCGACGCGCCCAGGATCGACAGGCGACTGGAATGCTCCGGTAGCGCCGGGCCACGCCCGGCGGGCACTCAGGCCTGCACCGTCACCCGCCAGCCACCGTCGTGCGGCTGCCAGTCGAATTCCACCGGCAGGAACTTCTCGATCAACCGCGCATTGCTGACCAGGTGATCGCTCAGCACGTGGGTGGTGAACGCACCGCCGCCCGCCAGCGCCATCGGCAGCAGCAACTGGTCGGACAGGTACTCGCCAACAGCACCGGTCCCGTCCAGGTACTGCTTGACCTGCCCGGCCAGGCGCGCCCCGACCTGCTCGGCGGAGACACTGCGCTCGCCGTGGCCGCTGAACACCTCCACGTGATCACCATGACGCACGCGCACCAGGGCGACGTTGCCCGGTCCCAGCGCCGGCCGTATCGACTGCACGTTGCGCGGGTGCGGGTCCACGCCCAGCGTCTCGGCCAGTACCTGCAGTTCGCGCAGGCCGATGCCGCTGGACAGGCCGGACATCAGCACCTGTGCCTCGATCGCCTGCAACGGTGCACGCACCTCCAACGACGGCGGCTGCAACGCCGCGCACGGCTGCACCTGCACCTCCATCACGCCGCCACCGGCTGGATGGAAGCCGTGCTGCAGCAGCTGCATCGACGCCTGCACGCCCATCCGGCCCAGCGCCGGCAGATAGCTTTGCGCGATGAAATCCGCGCTGGGTGCCAGCGGATTGTGGGTACCGCCTTCCAGGCGCAGCTGCGACGGCCCCTGCGCGCGCCACAGCGCGGGCAGCACGGTCTGCAGCACCAGCGTGGCCGAGCCGGCGCTGCCGGTCGCGAAGTGGTAGGTGCCGGCGCTCACCCGCCCCGGCTCGAAGCGCAACGAGGTAGCGCCCAGTTCTGCACCGTGCACACAGGCGTTGCCGACCCGCGCCGCAGCGTTCACCGCGGTCAGGTGCTGGCGCATCAACCCCGGCTTGCGCCGGATCGCGCGGATGTTGTGCAGCGTGAAGCCGGTGCCGGTGCACAGGCTCAGGGTCAGTGCCGAGCGCAGCAGCTGTCCGCCTCCGTGCCCGCCATCCAGTTCAATCATGTCCATCTGTCTGTTCCTCCGTGCCCGTTGTTCGATGCCGGGCCTTGCTGCCGTGCGCGGCGCAGTGTACGCCGCGCACGGGTTGCCTCATCCCTTCACGCACACCACCTGGCGCAGCGTGTGCACGATCTCGACCAGATCGCGCTGGGCCTCCATCACTGCCTCGATCGGCTTGTAGGCCGCCGGCGATTCATCCACCACCTCCGCATCCTTGCGGCACTCCACGTGCGCGGTGGCCTTGGCGTGGTCATCCACCGTGATCAGCTTGCGTGCCTGGGTACGGCTCATCACGCGGCCGGCACCGTGGCTGCAGCTGTGGAAGCTGTCCTCGTTGCCGAGGCCACGCACGATGAAGCTCTTGGCCCCCATGCTGCCCGGAATGATGCCCAGTTCGCCCTTGCGCGCACTCACCGCGCCCTTGCGGGTCAGCATCACTTCCTTGCCGAAGTGGGTCTCGCGGTTCACGTAGTTGTGGTGGCAGTTCACCGCCTCGGCCTCGGCCTCGAACGGCTTGCTGATCACCGTACGCACCGCGGCCACCACGTTGCGCATCATCACCTCGCGATTCATGCGTGCGAAACGCTGCGCCCAGTCCACCGCGAACACATAGTCGCCGTAGTACTGGCTGCCCTCGGGCAGGTAGGCCAGGTCCTGGTCGGGCAGGTTGATCATCCAGCGGCGCATTTCCTGCTTGGCCAGCTCGATGAAGTAGGTGCCGATGGCATTGCCTACGCCACGCGAACCGGAGTGCAGCATGAACCACACGCGCTGCTCCTGGTCCAGGCAGACCTCGACGAAGTGGTTGCCGGTACCCAGCGTTCCCAGGTGCTTGAGGTTGTTGGTGTTCTTCAGGCGCGGGTGACGCTCGCAGATCAATGCGAAGTCATCCACCAGCTGCGCCCAGCCTTCCACCGCCAGTTCGGGCGGCGTGTCCCAACTGCCCTTGTCACGGCCCCCGCGGGTGACGCTGCGGCCGTGCGGCACCGCCCGCTCGATCGCGCTGCGCACCGCCGACAGGTTGTCCGGCAGGTCGCTGGCAACCAGCGTGGTGCGCACCGCGATCATGCCGCAGCCGATGTCCACGCCCACCGCTGCAGGAATGATCGCGCCGATGGTCGGCACCACCGAACCCACGGTCGCGCCCTTGCCCAGGTGCACGTCGGGCATCACCGAGATCCACTTGTGGATGAAGGGCAGCTTGGCGATGTTCTGCAGCTGCTCGCGCGCCTGGTCTTCCAGCGGCACGCCGCGGGTCCACAGCTTGATCGGTGCAGCGCCCGGCTGCTGGATCACGTCGTAATTGAGGGTGGTCATGGTGATGTTTCCTTTCATCCAAAGCAAAAACAAAGAAGGTGCGGTGACAAAGGGGGTGGAACATTCCGTCACCCGCGTTGCCGCGGAGGACGGCCGGGACTTGAACCCGACCCCGAAGGGCTTCCGATGTAGTTCCACCTGCATTCCCCGCGCAACGAAAGCGAAGGTGCCGGCAGCACGACAAGAATCTGGAGGAACATCCTGCTCTACCACTGAGCTACTGCCGCGTTGCCGTGGCAGGCGGGAGTCGAACCCGCGACCTGGAGCTTAAGGGGCTGTAGTTCCTCCGGCATTCGCGCTGCCGGCATTGAAGCGGTGGCACCGTTGCCGGTGCCGTTTGAAAAGGTGCGGTGACAAGGGAGGTGGAACGTCTGCTTCCCCACGACAGGCAGGAAACGCGGGACTCGAACCCGACCCCGAAGGGACAACCAATGTAGTTCCACCAGCATTCACCGCGAAAACGAATTCCTGGCCCTGCCCGGCTGGCCCCATTGCCAGCCGGGCGGTCCGTGCGGCCTCCCTGCCGCCTTACAACGCCATGTCCTGGATGCGGTCGACCCAGCTGCTGCCGTCCTCGGCCGCAGCGGCGTACTGCGCCATCAGGTCGAACACCGCATCGCTGAAGCCACCGATGTGCAGCACGTCACCGCGCTGCACGGTCTGGCTGCTGGCCACCGGCTGCAGGTCGATGCACACCAGCCGCGCCTGTGGGCAGCGACGCTTCAATGCATCCCACTGCAGCATCGTGGCCGTCTGGCCGCCCTGGCGGGTGTCACGCCAACTCTCGTTGTCCGACACCAGCACCACCAGGTCCACCGGCTCGCGCCGCAGGTTGAGGTAGTGCAGCGGCGCGCTGACCGACGTACCACCGCCGTTGATGGCCAGCTGGCGGGCCAACGTCATCACACTGTCGCGCGGATTCAGGCGCACGTGGCGCACCTCCGTATCGAACGGCAACACCTTGGCCTGCGGCTGGCCGCGCAGCACGCAGGCTGCAACCAGCGCCGCCACGTCCACGCAGCGCGCCGCCGTGCTGGAGCCCTTGCGGTAGCCGGTTACCGGCGACTGCATGGAACCGGACACGTCCACCGCCACCACCACCCGCCCGGGCAATGCCGGGGCCGACGCCGTGGCGATCTCCATCGCGTCCTGCAACGCTTCCAGGATCGGCGCCGGCAAGCCACCGCCGGCGTGGAAGGCCATCAGCAGCTGGTAGGGCAGTACGCGGGCACGACGCACCTGCTGCGGATCACGCAGGCGCTCTGCGATCACCTGCACCATCGCCGGATCGTCGAACACGCCATGGCGGGCGAACGTGTTGAGGTTCATCCGCATCGACTGCCACGATGCATTGCGGGCCAGTGCCGACCACTGCGCCGCGTCCAGCGGCAGCGTGCTGTAGTACTGGAACGGCAGGTCCGGCGGCAGTCCGCGCGGGTCACGCTTGAACGCCTCGTACGCCTGCACCACTGCCGGCAGCTGCGCCTCGTCGTAGGGACGACCGATGATCCATGCATACAGCGCCTTGCGCTCGGCGTTGGCCGGCTTCGGGTGCACCATGCGGATCACATCGGCCAGCGACGGCTGCTGGCCGATCGCCGCACGCACCAGCGTTTCCGCCGACGCCTGCTGGATCCACTCACGCACCCTGCGCTTGGGCAGCGAGCCGAGCGAGCGGCGCCCCACCTGGCCGCTGCGCATGATCTGCACGAAGGTGCGCAGCTGGCGGCCGTTGTCGATCACCCGCGGGAAAACCAGGGCGAACGCCTCCGGGTCGCGCAGGCTCAGCACCGCCAGCAGCAGCGCCGGCATGTCCTTCATGTGTGCGACCTGGCGGGCGTACAGGGCGGTGCGGGCAATGAAGCGCGGCTCGACCTGCGCGGTCAGCGCCAGCACCTGCTGCAGCTGTGCCTCGGCGTCGCTGTAGAAGGTGTTGTTCAGGCACCCGGTGGCCGCATACAGCGCCAGCGCCGCACGCGGGTCGCGGCGGTAGGCCAGGCCACCGGCTTCATTGACGGTGTCTGCCTGCGGCGGCTGCGGCGTGCGCATCCAGGAGAAGAGCGAAAGGTTGGCCATGCTGATGTCCTCGGCGGGAACAGCCCGCGTCGTGTCTTGCCGGATATAGAGCAATGGCCGTGCCAACTTTTGCGAAACCATCGCATGCTATTGATTTTGAAGTGCTTTCAATGGAAGAAGGCCATCCTGCCCAGCGGACATCGGCGAAAAGATATATATTTCCTGCGCCTCTTTTATAGGAATGGATATGGCGCGTCGGCAGGTGGTATTCGGCATGCTGGGCACCCAGCTCGACGCAGGCGAGGGTCCGGGCCGCTGGCAGAAGTGGCGCCCGACCGTTTCGCTGGGCATGCATGAGGATTTCCTGCCCGACCGCATCGAGCTGCTGCTGGATGAGCGCCGCTACAGCAAGCTGGCGCGCGTGGTCTGCGAGGACCTGGCGCAGGCCGCGCCGGGCATCAGCGTGCAGCGTCACGACACCTACCTGGCCGATCCATGGGAATTCGAGGGGGTCTACGCCTCCCTGCACGACTTTCTCGCGCGCTACCCGTTCCAGCCGGAGGAGGAGGACTACTACGTCCACATCACCACCGGCACGCACGTCGCGCAGATCTGCTGGTTCCTGTTGACCGAGAGCCGTCATTTCCCCGGACGGCTGCTGCAGACCTCGCCACCGCGCAAGCAGGACGGTGCCGCCGGCACGTACGCGATCATCGACCTGGACCTGTCGCGCTACGACCACATCGCCCAGCGCTTCGCCCAGCAGCAGCTGCTGGATCGCGACCTGCTGAAGGGCGGCATCGCCACCCGCAACGCCGCCTTCAACCGCATGATCGAGCAGATCGAAACGGTGGCCACCCGCTCACGTGCGCCGATGCTGCTGATGGGACCGACCGGCGCCGGCAAGAGCCAGCTGGCCAAGCGCGTGTTCGAGCTGAAGAAGCTCAAGCACCAGCTGCCCGGTCGCTTCGTCGAAGTGAACTGCGCCACGCTGCGCGGCGACGGTGCGATGAGCACCCTGTTCGGTCACACCAAAGGCGCCTACACCGGCGCTTCCAGCGACCGTGCCGGCCTGCTGCGCTCAGCGCACCAAGGGCTGCTGTTCCTGGACGAGATCGGCGAACTCGGCCAGGACGAACAGGCGATGCTGCTGCGGGCGCTGGAAGAGAAGCGCTTCCTGCCGGTCGGCAGTGACCGCGAAGTGGAGAGCGATTTCCAGCTGATCGCCGGCACCAACCGCGATCTGCAGCAGTCGGTGCTGGAAGGCCGCTTCCGCGAAGACCTGCTGGCGCGCCTCAACCTGTGGACGTACCACCTGCCCGGGCTGGCGCAGCGCATGGAAGACATCGAGCCGAACATCGAGTTCGAGCTGGAGCGCTGGTCGCTGGACCAGCATGCGCGGGTGCGCTTCAACACCGAGGCGCGCACGCGCTATCTCGCATTCGCCACCAGCCCGGAAGCGGCGTGGCGTGGCAACTTCCGCGACCTGGGCGCGTCGATCATGCGCCTGGCCACGTTGGCCAGCGCCGGGCGCATCCAGATCGAGGGTGTGGAAGACGAGATCGCGCGCCTGCGGGCACAGTGGCGCGGCGGCGATGCGCCGTCTCCGCTGGATGCCCTGCTGGGCGAGGCCGTGGACGCGCTGGACCGTTTCGACCGCGTGCAGCTGGAAGAAGTGGTGCGGGTCTGTGCACGCTCGAAGTCGCTGTCCGCCGCCGGGCGCGAGCTGTTTGCGGTCTCGCGCACCCAGCGCGCCAGCACCAACGACGCCGACCGCCTGCGCAAGTACCTGGCGAAGTTCGGGCTGGACTGGGAACAGGTGCGGGGGCCGGCCCGGTAGCGCGACGGCCCGGCTTGCGCGTGCACCGGTCACGGCGCATGCTCCGGCTGCGACCCCCTACCTGAACGGAGATTTCCCATGCAGGACCGCCCCCGCTCGACTTCCAAAACCGGCCTGATCATCGTGCTGGCCTGTGTCGCTGCCTTCGTCCTGCTCGTGGGTGGCTACCAGTTCGGCAAATCACTGGCCAAGGCCGACAACGCTCAGCAGGCTGCGGCCGCGCAGCCGGCACGCTGACCGCGCTCCGGTAGTGCCGGCCGCTGGCCGGCAGCCGCCGCTATCCCGGCACCTGGAGCAGCCGGCCTGCTCCACCCGAAACCGCAGCTTCAGGCGATCTGCACCACGCGTGCGTTCTGGCACAGCGGGTAGCTGCCGACAAATTCAGCGATCGCATCACGCATCGCCTCGAACGACTGGCCGTACATGTACAGCGCGGTCTCGCTCGGGCCCTGCCACCAGCTGCAGATCTCGCCCAGGCCATCGATGCGCTCGGACAGCTGCTCGAACACGTGGTTCGAATCGCACTGCTCGTACACCTCGTCCGGCAGGGTCAGGCCATCGAGGTAGATCCCCAGGCCTTCGGTCACGCCGAAGCTGCGGTCGGCCTCGCCTGCGCCCTGCACCTGCGAACCCTTCGGTGCCCCCAGCTGCTCCAGCAGGTCGACCAGCTTGGGCACGCCCGCGGCATCGACCAGTGCCACTTCGATATCGCCGTACTCGACTTCGCCCTCGTCGGACATCGCAGTACCGCCTCCGGTGATCCCGCCCAGATCGGCCGCCTGCAACAGCGCGTCCAGCGGATCCTCGAACAGCTCATGGCGATGCTCGGGCTGCAGCCTGGCGTTCAACTTCACGGTGACATGCAGCGTGGGTTCGGTCATGAGGGCGTTCCTGGGAGATTTGGCCGCTATTGTAGAGCCGTGCCATGCCCGGCTGCTTTGCGGCGTCGGCGCCTCGTCCTTTCAGGCGATGTGCAAGCGATAATGCGCGGCGCAAGGACACCATTCCAACAGGGGGAATACATGAAGTCGATCATTACGCTGGCACTGCTGCTGTTGCTCACCGGCTGTGGCATCCGCACCGAAGTGGTGCGCGTGAACGTGCCGGACATCCGGGTGAACCCGGAGCAGGGCCCGGTGGTGGTGGTGGCCCCGGTGCGTGACAACCGCCCCCAGTACTTCCCGCAGGTGCAATCGGCGGCGCGTGCGAAGAACATCGGTGGTGTCATCCGTGCCGGCAATGGCGTGCTGGTGGAGCTCGAAACGTCCACAGCCCCGGACAAGGCACGCGAGATCATGATCCAAGCGCTGCGCAACATGGGTTACAGGACTGCCGACAAGTGCGAGGCATCGTGTACGCATCTGGACGCCACGCTGAACGATTTTTCGGTAAGTGCTCCGGTGAATGTTTGGCGCGCCGCGACGTACACCCAGCAGATGCTTGCAGACATCGCGGTACAGGTGACGGCACGCAAGGATGGCCAGACGCGCACCTTCACGACTACCGGCCATGGCGCAAACATCTTCCAGGTAGCCTCGCGGGAGAACTGGGAGATCGCCCTGGAACGCGCGGTGAAGAGCTTCAGCAGCAGCCTGCAGCAGTCGATGTCCGAACAGGACACGGCCGCGCAACCGCAGGCGCAGGACTGATCGCCGCCCGGGTCAGCGCAGGAACGGGATCACTTTGCGCTTGAGCAGTTCCACCAGCACCGGGTCCATGTACTCGTAGTCATCGGGAATATCCAGGCAGATCACCCGCTTGCCGTTCAACCATGCCTTGTAGCGGCTGGAAAGCCGGTTGCGGTGCGCCCGCTCCATCACGAACACCAGATCGGCCCATTGCAGCAGCTCGGGGCTGAGCACTTCCTCGGCGTCGGCGAGCAGCCCGGCCGAGGCGGTTTCGACGCCCGGCCAACCGGCGAACACCTGCTCGGCCGTCGGGCTGCGCAGGCGGTTCTGGCTGCAGAGGAAGAGCACGTTGCGGGTCATGAGCACTCGCCTTTGTAGAGCCGAGCCCGTGCTCGGCTGCTTTCCATCGCGTCGGGGTCAGGGCCCTCCTACGGGAGGGATCCGACCCCGGCGGTGATCAGATCACCGTCAGGTTGGCATACGCCATCACCAGCCACTTGCTGCCGGCGTCGGCGAACTCGATCTGCACGCGTGCGTGGGCACCGTTGCCTTCGTAGTCGGTCACCATGCCTTCGCCGAACTTGGGATGGTTGACCAGCGCACCCAGCTTGATCGGCGGCGTTTCGATGGCGGCGTGTCCCATTACCCGGCTTGCGCCCATCGACGCCGGCCGCGACACCTGCACCTTCGGCCGCACTTCGTGCAGCAGTTCGCGCGGGATCTCGCGCAGGAAACGCGAAGGCAGGCTGTAGTTGTCCTGGCCGTGGATGCGCCGCGATTCGGCGTAGCTGAGCACCAGCTTCTGCCGCGCGCGGGTGATGCCGACGTAGGCCAGCCGACGCTCTTCCTCCAGCCGCCCGCTTTCCTCCAGCGACCGTGCACTGGGGAACAACCCCTCTTCCACGCCGGCCAGGAACACCAGCGGGAATTCCAGGCCCTTGGCCGAGTGCAGCGTCATCAGCTGCACGCCTTCCTCGCCGGCCTGCGCCTGGCCCTCACCGGCCTCCAGCGCCGCGTAGGCCAGGAACGCGACCAGCTCGTCCATGTCCTCGCCCACTTCCTCGATGTCGTCGGCACGGCGCACGAAGCGCGAGGCCACCGACACCAGTTCGTCGAGGTTGTCGGTGCGCGATTCCGAATCCAGCGCGTTGCGGCTTTCCTTGCTCCAGTGCTCACGCAGCTGCGAGCGCACCAGCACATGGTCCACGCGCTCGGCCAGGGTCATCTGCAGGGTCTGCGCCTGCAGTTCGTTGACCAGCACCAGGAAGCCGGCCAGCGCATTGCGGGCTCGTGCCGCCAGTGCGCTGCCCTGGGTCACCAGCATGGTGGCTTCCCACAGCGAGATGCCCTGGGCGCGCGCTTCGCGGCGCACTTCGTCCAGCGTGCGGTCACCGATGCCACGCGTGGGCGTATTCACTGCGCGCTCGAATGCAGCATCGTCGTTGCGGTTGGACAGCAGCCGCAGGTAGGCCAGCGCATCCTTCACTTCGGCGCGCTCGAAGAAGCGCATGCCGCCATACACGCGGTACGGCACCTGTTCGCTCAGCAGCGCTTCTTCCAGCGCGCGCGACTGCGCGTTGCTGCGGTAGAGCACGGCCACTTCGGTGTAGCTGCCGCCGTCGCGCACCCACTGCCGTGCGCGCTCGACGATGTAGCGCGCCTCGTCCATCTCGTTGTATGCCGCGTACAGGTCGATCGGCTCGCCGTCACCACTGTCGGTCCACAGCTGCTTGCCGATGCGGTCCGGGTTGTGCGCGATCACCGCGTTAGCGGCGCTGAGGATGTTGGCGGTGGAACGGTAGTTCTGCTCCAGGCGGATGGTCTGCGCGCCCGGGAAATCGCGCAGGAAGCCCTGCACGTTCTCGACCTTGGCACCGCGCCAGCCGTAGATGGCCTGGTCATCATCACCGACCACGAACACGTGGCCCTCGTGCCCGGCCAGCACGCGCACGAAGGCGTACTGGATGGCGTTGGTATCCTGGAATTCGTCCACCAGGATCTCGCGGAACCGCGCGCGGTAATGCGACAGCAACGGCGGATTGTCGCGCAGCAGTTCGTGCGCGCGCAGCAGCAGCTCGGCGAAATCGACCAGGCCGGCACGGTCACACCGCGCCTGGTACTCGGCGTAGGCCTGGCGCATGGTTTCCAGCCACGCATCGTTCGGCTCGGGCTGGATGTGCTGCGGGCGGCGGCCCTCATCCTTCTGCGCGTTGATCCACCAGGCAATCTGCTTGGGCGGGTACTTGCCGTCATCCAGCTCCAGCGCCTGCACCACGCGCTTGACCAGCCGCAGCTGGTCGTCCGAATCCATCACCTGGAAGCCTTCAGGCAGCTTGGCATCCTGCCAGTGCAGGCGCAGCAGGCGGTTGGCCAGGCCGTGGAAGGTGCCGATCCACATGCCGCGGCTGCCATGCGGCAGCTGCGCGTCGATGCGATGGCGCATCTCGCCGGCGGCCTTGTTGGTGAAGGTCACCGCGAAAATGCCGTGGGTCGGCACGCCTTCGACTTCATGCAGCCAGGCAATGCGGTGGGTGAGTACGCGCGTCTTGCCCGACCCGGCACCGGCCAGCACCAGGTGGTGACCGAGGGGAGCGGAGACGGCTTCGCGCTGGGCCGGGTTCAGGCCATCAAGCAAGTGGGAGACATCCATGCCTCCATTTTACGGCATCGACGTCGCAGCTCCTGCGACCACCTGCGTGGCAAGTGCCTGCGCCTGCTGACGCAGTTCAGGCACCGCCAGGCTTTCCCACAGGCTGCCGATGCGCAGGCTGCCGAGTACCCCCAGGCGCGCCTGTGGCTGGCCACCCGCTGCACACAACCGGTCGCCCGGTACACTGCTGTCCAGGCCCAGCCCATGCGGCCCGGAGCGGGCCAGGCCATCGGCCTGCAGCTGCTGCAGCAAGGGATTGCGCAGTGCCGAGGCGCGGGTCTCCACACCGGTGGCATTGACCACCGCAGCGATCGTCCACTGCACGTTGCCGCCGCCCGCCTCGCGGCCCGACAGCCGCAGGGCATCACCGTCGCGCCACACGCGGTGCAGGCGGGCGCGGTGAACGCGCAGCTGGCCGCTGGCCTGCAGCGCCTGCAACTGCTCAGCCACCGGTTCAGCAATGCGATGGCGGTGCACGTCCCAGTAGCGCACCACGTGGCGCAGGAAGCGGCGCTGGTCGGCGGCGTCCATGCTCTGCCACAGCGCTTGGCCGTGCGGGCGGATGCGGTCCATCACGCCCTGCCAGGGCATGCCGTCGGCCTGTGCCTGCCGCGCGTGCTGGCGCAGTACGCGCAGACGCCGGCGCAGGGTCATCGTCAGCAGCTCCTGCGGGTCGAACGCCGGCAGACCGCCGTGGGCGTGCGGCAACGGCAGCAACCCGTGGCGCGAGATCACGTGCAGCGGTCCGCTATGGCCGCCGGCCAACAACGCCAGCACGGTGTCGGCCATGCTCAGCCCGGAGCCGACGATGGCCAGGGCATGGTCACTGGCCAGCGTGCGTACGCCGTCGTAATCCCAGGCTTCGACCACGTCATCGGCAGATAGCGCGTCGACGCCGTCCACCGGCAACGGCCGCATGCTGTTGCCGGTGGCGATCACCACCTGCGCTGCATGAAGTGTTTGGCCATCGCCCAGCTGCAGCTGGTAACCGTGGTCATCTGGCTGCATCGCCAGCACCGGTTGGGCGATGACCTGCAATCGCGCCGCGCTGGCCGCTTCGGCCTCGCGCAGGCGCTGCTGCAGGTAGGCAGCGAAGTAGTGGCGACACACATAGCGTTCGCCCAGCACTTCGCGCGCCTCGCCCGGGTACGCGTTGGCGGCCTGCAGGAAATCGAGGAAGTCGCCGGGCTGGTCGGCAAAGGCGCTCATCTTCGCCGCCGGCACGTTCAGCAGGTGCTCCGGCCACGGCGTGGCATAGGCAATGCCCTGTGCCAGCTGCGAGGCCGGCTCGAAGATGGCCAGCGCCAGCGGTGCCTGGGCCTGGCGCAACACCTGGATCGCCACCAGCACCCCGGCCGCACCACCGCCGATGATCGCCAGGTCCAGTTCGCCACTACGCGGTGAATCAGTCATGCGCCGATTGTAGGCCATCGGCCCTGCCCGGCTGGCGCTGGCCTACATCAAGGCATCGGCCAGGCGCGCGATGCCCTCGCGGCTGCGCAGCCACGCGGGACGCTTGCGCCACTGCTCCAGGTCCAGCAGGCGCGACTGGCGCAGGTAGTCGTCCTCGATGGCGCACAACTGCGTGACCAGCTGACGGTCGTAGCAGATCAGGCCGATTTCGGCATTCAGCGCGAACGAGCGGATATCCATGTTGATCGACCCGAGCACGGCAATGTCCTCGTCCACGCTCATGTGCTTGGCATGCAGGAACTGCGGCTCGTACAGCGCGATCTGCACCCCGCAGCGCAGCAGCTCATCGTAGTAGGCCTCCTGCGCCCACGAGGTCAGCCGCTGGTTGTTGCTGGCCGACAGGATCAGCTGCACCTGCACGCCGGACAGCGCGGCGATGCGCAGTGCACTCAGCGTTGCTTCGTCGGGCACGAAGTAGGGCGTGACCATCACCAGCCGTCGCCGGGCAAGATGGATCAGCGCGGCCACCGCATCGCGCGCGTTGCTGTACGGGTAGGCCGGGCCACTGGGCAGCAGCTGGGTGGCGATGTCCTCGCTGCACACCGGCACGTCGGCGATGACCTCCAGGCGCTGCCCGGTTTCGATGTACCAGTCGCTGGCGAACACCGCTTCAAGGTGCGCCACCGCAGGCCCGCGCACGCGCGCCACCAGCTCGCGGTTGGGGTGGCCGGCAACGAATTCAGGGCGCGCCAGGTTCTGCGAACCGACATAACCCACTTCGTTGTCGATCACCGCGATCTTGCGATGGTTGCGCAGGTCCATGCGTCCGCTGCGGCGCCAACGCAGGCCGCCGGGCAGCATCGCGCGCACTTCGATGTCACGTGACCGCAGCCGCTTGCTGTATGCGCGCAGGCCCCGCTTGGCGCCGACCGCATCCAGCAGCACGCGGCACTGCACGCCGCGCGCTGCGGCACGCTGCAGGGCTTCGACGATGGCCTCGCCCACCGTGTCATCGAACATCAGGTAGTACAGCAGGTGCACCCGGTCCTGGGCCTGGTCGATGTCGGCGATCAGGGTGTGCAGTGATTCGTCATAGTCGGTCAGCAGGTCGATCGCGTTGCCGTGCACCGGCATGAAATCGCCCTGGCGCTGCACCAGCGGCACCACTTCGGCGCTGGCCGAATCGGGCTTGGGCGTCCAGCGCAGGCGGCGCTGCAGCGCCTGTTCTTCACGGATGACCTGCGAGGCCTCGGCCTGCCGGCGGATGCGCTCGCGCGACAGCCACGGATGCCCGAACAGCAGATAGAGCGGCAGACCCAGCAGCGGCACGAAGCCGACCAGCAGCAGCCAGCTGCGCGCCGCGCCCGGCGTAGTGCGGGTGGGGATCCAGCACAGCGCCACCAGCCGGATCAGCCAGTCGATCAACAGCAGGTACGAGCCCAGCAGCCACTCGAACAGCATCGCGTCGCCCGTTGGGAGGTGTGGGGCCATTCTGCCCAGCGGGGTGTGCAGAGTCGAGCAGCACTGGGGACAGCGTGCCGACCAACGGGCGGCACCCACGGGGTCGGAACGTGTCGACCAAGGTCGACACCTACCGGGGGCGGGGGGGCACAAAAAAACCCGCCACGAGGGCGGGTTTTTTCGGAAGCGACCCGCAATCCTTGCGGATTACTTGATCTTGCCTTCCTTGTACGGGACGTGCTTGCGCACGACCGGATCGTACTTGGAGAATTCCATCTTCCCCGGGGTGTTCTTCTTGTTCTTGTCGGTCGTGTAGAAGTGACCGGTACCAGCGGTCGAAATCATACGGACCTTATCGCGCTTGCCTGCCATGATCGTCTACTCCTCAGACCTTTTCGCCGCGCGCACGCAGCTCAGCCAGAACGGAATCGATACCGTTCTTGTCGATGGTGCGCAGTGCATGCGCGGAAACACGAAGCTTCACCCAGCGGTTCTCGCTGGCAACCCAGAAGCGGCGCTCGTGCAGATTCGGCAGGAAACGACGACGGGTCTTGTTGTTGGCGTGCGAGACGTTGTTACCCGTCTGCACTCGCTTGCCGGAAACCTGGCATACGCGGGACATGGCGCACCTCGATAGTAAGTTGTGTCAGCCCGTAGCCCGGGAGACGGCGGCCTCGATGGTTGCCCACCACACGTCAAGAGAATCAAAGGGTTACGCTGGCGTTGGGCGGCCGGGGACGTGCTCCCGGGGGCGCCGCCCGGCACGAAACCGGACACAGCGAGCCGCGCATTATGCACGCAATCAAGCCCTTGCGCAACTTACCCACAGGCCACGCCTGAACGCGATGGCGGCGCCCTGCCCTCAGCGCAGGTGCGGCACCACCTGGGCCAGCAGGTGGGCATCCTTCAGTGCGCCATGCAGGCCGCGGGTGCCGGGAATACGCAGGCGCTGCAGCACATCGTCGAGCTTGTTGGGCATGCCCGGCCAACGGCTGCGGGCCAGCTTCAGGCTGCAGGTCACGCGGCAGTGCTGGGCCAGCCCTTCGGCGATGCCGGCCAGGCGCAGCTCGTTGTCGAGGAAGCCGACATCGAAGGTGGCGTTGTGCGCGACCATCTCGCTGCCACGCAGGAACTCCAGCAGTTCGGCGGCCTTGCTCGCAAACAGCGGCTTGCCCACCAGCATTGCATCGCTGATGCCGTGCACGCGCTGCGCGCCCCAGTCCACCTTCCGCTGCGGCTGCAGGTAGGTGTGGAACTGGCGGCCGCTGAGTTGTCCATCGACCAGTTCCACCGCCCCGATTTCAATCACCCGATGGCCCAGGCGATGCGAGATACCGGTGGTTTCGGTGTCCAGTGCGACGACGCGGCTCACGGCGCACGCCGGTATGCAGCGGCCGGCATGCGGCAGACAAGGGACGGGAGAGATGGCAGTGCGGTCATGCGGTGCTGGATCCTGTTGCGCGCGCCCCGTGCGGCGGGGGCAGATGAGGCGGGATTGTCCCACGCGGTGCGTCGGCAGGAGCGCGGACGAACACAGCGATGTCGGCATACTGGTGATTCACTGCGGAGGCTCCAATGCGACTGCTGGCCCTCACCTACGGCACCGAAGGCGATACGCGCCCGCTGGTCATGCTCTGCCATGGGCTGATCGCGGCCGGTCACGAGGTCATGCTGCTGGCCGACGGCGGCACCCTCGACAGCGCGAAGGCCTTGGGCGTCCCGCACGCCGCGCTGGAAGGCGACATCCACGACGAAGTGGTGGCGCTGGTCTCACGCGGCAATGGCGTTGCCGCCGCCAGCACCGGGCTGGCACGGATGGCGCTGCAACATGTCGCCGGTTGGATGCGCCAGGCCGATGCTGCAGCCGACGGCTGCGATGCGATCCTGACCGGTGGCCTAGCTGCGTTCGTCGGCATGAGCGTCGGCGAGCGTCGCGGCCTTCCGGTGATCGGCGCCGGCATGATCCCGCTGACGCCGACGCGCGCGTTCCGCTCGCCCTTCCTGCCGCCCGGACGCTCGCCGGGCTGGTTGAACCGGGCCAGTTATGGCCTGGTCAACGGCCTGATCTGGCGACAGTTCCGCGGCCCGATCAACACGGCCCGCCAGCACGCCGGGCAGCCACCTCGACGTTCCCTCTGGGCTGGCCTGCCGATGCTGTATGGCATCTCGCCACAGCTGCTGCCACCGCCTTCGGACTGGCCGGCCGACCACCTCGTGTGCGGCCAATGGTCGGCCCTTGCTGCGCCGTGGCAACCGTCGTGCGAACTGCAGGCTTTCCTCGATGCAGGACCGCCGCCGGTCTACCTGGGCTTCGGCAGCATGACCGGCTTCGACCGCGAACGCGTGTTGCCGGCGCTGTTGTCGGCGCTGGCGCCACGCCGCGTGCTGCTGTTTCCCGGTTGGGTCGGCGTGCCCGACATGACGCTGCCCGACTCGGTACGGGTGATCGGCCCGACCCCGCATGAAGCGTTGTTGCCGCGCTGCGCACTGGCGATCCACCACGGCGGCAGCGGCACCACGCATTCGGCATGCCGCGCCGGCATACCGTCGATGGTGATGCCGTTCGCCGCCGACCAGTTCTTCTGGGCCGATCGACTGCAGCACCTGGGCGTGGCACCGGCGCCACTGTCACCCAAGCGGTTGCAGCCGAAGGTGTTGGCCGATGCACTGGCGTTCGCCGAGCATGCGGATACACGCGCACGGGCGGCCGCGCTGGGCGCTGCAATGGCGAACGAGGATGGAGTGGCATGCGGCGTGGCCGCACTCGAGCGCTGGCTCAGCCCAACGTCCCCACCACCCAATCAATGAACACCCGCAGCCGCTGGCTCATGTGCCGGTTCGGCGGGAACATCACGTGCATCGGCATCGGCGGCAGCTGCCAATCGTGCAGCACGGGCAGCAGCTCGCCGCGCGCCACATGCGGTTCGGCCATGTAGCTGGGCAGCGCGACCACGCCGAGGCCGGCCAGGCCAGCGGCCAGATAGGCGTTGCCATCATCGAAGCCGATTGAATAGCGCCCCTGCACCTCGACGCGCTCGGCGCCACGCTGCGCGGTGAACACGCGGGCGCGGCCACTGCGCGGGCTGAGAAAGCCGACCGTGTGATGGTCCGGCCCTTCCAGCGCGCGCGGGTGTTCCGGCACACCGAACCGCTGCACATAGCCCGGGCTGGCATGGAAGCCGATCGGCAGGCGCGCCAGCGGTCGTGCCACCAGCGCGGGATCGGCAGGCGCGCCACCACGGATCACGCAATCAACGTTGTCGGCGATGACATCGACCTCGCGGTCGCTGACGCCGATGTCCAGCTGGATCTCCGGATAGCGCGCCTGGAAATCCGGCAATGCCGGCACCAGCCGCAGGCGCGCATACGGCCCCGGCACGTCGACGCGCAGGCGCCCGCGCGGTTGTGCGGCGGCCTCGCCCAGCCCCCCTTCAACCTCTTCCAGCTCGGCCAACAGGCGAGCGATGCGCGGGTAATACGCCGCGCCATCGGCAGTGACGCTGACCCGGCGCGTGGTGCGGTTGAGCAGCCGCAACCGCAGATGCGCTTCCAGCTGCTGCACCAGCTGGGTGACCGTGGTGCGGCTGAGCTGCAGGGTGTGCGCGGCGCGGGTGAAGCTGCCGGTCTCCACCACCCGGGCGAACGCGCGCATCGCTTCGAAACGGTCCATGGCCGCGGCTGTGATTGTTTGGAATTTGCAATCAATCTAGACCGATCATCACGGTTTATCCAGACAGCGACAGTGGGGAGGATGGTCCACTCCCGTCTGGAATCCGTCCCATGTCCCACCGTGATGTTGTCTTTCCCGCCGGCCGGCAGGCGCTGTACGAGCGCAACCGCTATTCGCCGGCGATCCGATCCAATGGCTTCCTGTTCGTTTCCGGCCAGGTCGGCAGCCGCGAGGATGGCTCGCCCGAACCGGACTTCGAGACCCAGGTCCGCCGCGCCTTCGACAATCTCAACGCGGTGCTGGCCGCGGCCGGCTGCACGTTCGATGACGTGATCGACGTGACCGTGTTCCTGGTCGATCCGGAAACGAACTTCGAGAAGGCCTGGGCGATCGTGCCCGAGTACTGGGGCCAAGCGCCGCACCCGACCCTGACCGGCATCGGCGTGACCTGGCTGTATGGGTTCCAGTTCGAGATCAAGGTGATCGCCAAGCTGCCCGCAGACCGGTAGTGCCGGCCGCTGGCCGGCAACGCATTGCGCCAGCAGGGTTCAAGGATTGCCGGCCAGCGGCCGGCACTACCCCCGGACACTCGCCTGAACGGAACACGCCGACAAATTCCCGAGGTGGCCATTGATATTGTATCCACCGAAAACCGCTTGCTAGCCTCCCCTCCATGCGCCGGATCGCCCGCCACCTTCGTTCGACCCTGCTGATGCTGCTGATGGCGGCATTCGTGGTCGTGCCGGTGGCTGATGTGCTGGCGTGTGCGGTGGAACCGCACGACAGCACCGTGGTGCATGTGGAAGCCGGTGCCGAAGATGCCGACGGTGACACTGACAACGACGGCAAGCACGCCGCTGCCTGCAGCCACAACCACTGCCACCACTCCAACCTGAGCCTGCCGGCGAGCACCTTCGCCGCCTTTGGCACGCCGCAACCGGCGCGCTGGACGAATGCAGGCGATGCGGCGACCTATGCGGTCGCCCAGGACGAACTGGCACGTCCTCCCCGGGCGTGAGTTGAGCGCGTCCCGCAATCGCGGGCTCCCGTTTCACTCATAACCGGAATCCCCCTATGTCGATCCTGACACGTCGGTCGCCGCGCGCGGCCGGGCTGGTCGTCGCCGTGCTGCTGGGCCTGATCCCCGCCGCACAGGTCGCCGCACAAGCCGCACCTTCGTACGACACCCTGCTTGAACGCCTGGACCAGCTGCCCGGCGCACGCGTCGGCGCGGCATTGGCCGAGGCGGCCGACGCCCGTGCCGACCAGGCCCGGGCGCTGCCCAATCCATCCCTTTCCTGGTCCGCCGAAAACGCTTGGGGCACAGGCTCCTACGGCGGCATGGGCAGGGCCGACACCGTGCTTACCCTGTCCCAGCCTCTGGAGGTCTGGGGCCAGCGCGGCGCGCGCGTCCGCGCCGCCCGCGCCCAGGCACAGGCCGCTGCCCTGCGGGGTTCGCAGAGCCGCAGCGATGTCGCCAGCCAGTTGGCGGCGATCTACGCACAGGCGGAAAGCGCCCTGCGTCGCTACACGCTGGCCGAAGAAGCGCTGAGCCTCACCCGCGACGATGCGGCGGCGGTCACCGCCATGGTCAAGCATGGCCGCGAGCCGCAGTTGCGTGCCGTGCAGGCACAGAGTGAAGTGGCCAATGCCAGCGCCGCGCTGGATGAGGCGCAGGCCTTCCGCGACGCCGCGCTGGCCCGCCTGGCCGGTGCGGCCCTGCTGGATGCACCGGTGCAGACCATCGACAACAGTCTGCTCGATCGCGCACCGCCAGCACCGCGTGGCGCCACCGATGTGGCTCTGGCCGTGCGTGTGGCCGAAGCCGAAGTTGATGCGGCCGGTCGTCTGGTCGACGTCGAGCGCAAGCGCGCCCTGCCCGACCTCAGCGTTACCGCCGCGCAGACGCGTTTCCGCGAGGACCGCGAACAGGCCTACACGCTCGGCGTCAGTCTCTCGATCCCGTTGTTCGACCGCAATCGTGGTGGCATCCGCGCCGCCAGTGCCGAACAGCGCGCGGCCGAAGCGCGCTTGGACCAGCAGCGGCGCGACAGCGAAGCCGAACGCTTGTCGGCGGTGGCGGGCCTGAAGGCCGCCGGCAGCCGCACCCGCGCCGCCGACGAAAGTGTGGTCGCCGCCGAGGAAGCCTATCGGCTGGCGCGCATCGGCTTCGACGCCGGGCGCATCTCGCAGCTGGAACTGCGCAGCACCCGCAGTGCCCTCATCGCCGCCCGCGGCACCGCCGTGGACGCGCGCCTGTCGCGCGTCGGCGCGGAAATCGATCTCGCCCGCCTCGAAGGGCGCGCACCCTTTGTGGAGGCCCGATGAACCTGTTCCGTTCTTTCCCGCTGGTTGGCGGCTTGTTGCTGACTGCATTGCTGGCCGGTTGTTCTGGTAACACACAGGCCCCGGCAGTCTCGGAGCCCGCCGGCAAGGCAACGGCCGACGATGGCCATGGCCACGCCGCCGACAGCACCGATGCCAAGGCCGAAACCGGCAACGCGGCAGATGCCGATGAAGGCGTGGTGCAGCTGACGCCAGAGCAGATCAAGGCATCCGGCATCGACGTGGTGGCCGTCGGCCGCGGCGGCGGTGGTTCGACGCGGCTGTCCGGCAGGGTGGAACCGTCGATCGGTGCACGTGCCTCGGTCGCTTCCACCGTGACCGGTCGCGTGGAGCGCGTGCTGGTCGCACCGGGCACGGCAGTGAAGCAGAACCAGGCGCTGGCGATCGTGGTCAGTGGCGAGGCGGCGGTGTTCCGCGCCAATGCGGTTGCCGCCGCCGCGGAGGCCGAGGCGGCGCGCTTGGCCCACGGCCGCGACAAGGCGCTGGTCGAACAGGGCGTGGTCGCTCGCCAGGAACTGGAAACCTCACGCGCGCGCTCGCTGGCGGCGCAGGCGCAGGCCGCTGCCGCGCAGGCACAGGCCGCCGCCACCGGTTCGCCCGACAGCAGCGGCCGCGTGCGCATCACCAGCCCGGTGGCCGGCATCGTCGGCAACGTGCAGGTCACGCCCGGCGGCGTGGTGGCGGCCGGCAGCCCAGTGGCCGACGTCGCCGATCCGTCGATGAACGAGCTGGTGTTCACCGCGCCACCGGCGCTGGCCGCGCAGGTCACGCCGGGCATGACGCTGGAAGTGACCGTGCCGGGCGGCAGCTTCAGTGCCACCGTCACCGGTTCGGCCGCCGATGTGCGCCAGCAGGGTGGCGTGGCGGTGATCCGTGCCATGCCGGTGGATGCCGCATTGCCACCGGCCGGTTCGCCGGTGTCGGCGGTGGTGGTCACCGACGGCAAGGACGGCGCGTTGAGCGTGCCGGCTGATGCGGTACAGAACGTCGGCGGCAGCAGCGCGGTATTCGTCGCCGTCCAGGGCGGCTTCAAGGTGCAGCCGGTACTGGCCGGCCGACGTGCCGGTGACCGCATCGAGATTCTCGGCGGCTTGAACGGCGACGAACGCATCGTCGGCGCCAACGCGTTCCTGCTCAAGGCCGAACTGGCCAAGGGCGAAGCCGAGCACGGGCACTGAGGACCTTCCATGTTCAAGCTCATCATTGAAACCGCGGTACGCCACCGCTGGCTGGTCGTGGCCCTGGCTGCACTCGTTGCCGCCGTGGGCCTGTTCCAGCTCGGCAAGCTGCCGATCGATGCGGTACCGGACATCACCAACCGCCAGGTGCAGATCAACACGGTGGCACCGGCACTGACGCCCGAGCAGATCGAGCGACAGGTGACCTATCCGCTGGAAACCGCGCTGGCCGGCATCCCCGGCCTGACCACCACCCGTTCGCTGTCGCGCAATGGCTTCTCGCAGGTCACCGCGATCTTCACCGATGCCACCGATATCTACTTCGCCCGCCAGCAGGTGGCCGAACGCATGCGCGAGGCCGCCGAAGCGCTGCCCGAGGGTGCCTCGCCGATGCTGTCGCCGGTCACCACCGGCCTCGGCGAGGTGTTGATGTGGACGGTGGACTTCACCGCGTTCGACCCTGCGAAGCTGGCCAAGCCCGGTGAAGCCGGCTGGCAGGCCGGCGAGGTCTACCGCACGCCGGAAGGCAACCTGCTGCGCACGCCGGAAGAACGTGCCACCTACCTGCGCACCGTGCAAGACTGGATCATCGCGCCGCAGATGCGCTCCAGCCCCGGGCTGGCGGGCGTGGACACCGTCGGTGGCTACGTGAAGGAATACGGCGTGCATCCGGACAGCGCGCGGTTGGCCGCGCATGGCCTGGGCCTGGCTGATCTGGTGACGGCCCTGCAGCGCTCCAACGTACAGGCCGGTGCCGGCTTCGTGCAGCGCGCCGGCGAAGGCCTGGTGGTGCGTGCCGACGGTCTGGCACTGACCACCGACGATCTGGCACAGGCGCCGGTAGCCACCCGCAACGGCGTGGTGGTGCGGGTGGCCGATGTGGCCGATGTCGGCCTCAGCCGCGCACCGCGCCTGGGTGCGGCCAGCCGCAACGGCCATGAAGCCGTGCTCGGTACCGCGCTGATGATCGCCGGCGGCAACAGCCGCACCGTGGCCCAGGCGGCCGCCACACGGCTGCAGCAGGTGAATGCCTCGCTGCCGGCGGACATCGTGGCCGCGCCGGTGCTGGACCGCAGCGTGCTGGTCAATTCCACCATCAAGACCGTGGCCAGGAACCTCACCGAGGGCGCGCTGCTGGTGGTGGTGGTGCTGTTCCTGCTGCTCGGCAACCTGCGCGCGGCGACGATCACCGCACTGGTGATCCCGCTGTCGTTCCTGTTCGCGGTGATCGGCATGAACCGCTTCGGCATCAGTGGCAACCTGATGAGCCTGGGTGCGCTGGACTTCGGCATCCTGGTGGACGGCGCGGTGATCGTGATCGAGTCGACGCTGCTGATGCTGGGCCAGCGTCGTGCCGAACTGGGCCGCGCGTTGACCGCGATGGAACGCCTGCGCGTAGCCGCCGATTCGGCGCGAAAGATGGCGCGCCCGGCAGCGTTCGGCCAGCTGATCATCCTGCTGGTGTTCGCACCGATCCTCACCCTGGAAGGGGTGGAGGGCAAGACGTTCCACCCGATGGCCGCCACGTTCATGCTGGCCCTGGTGGGTGCCTTCATCTTCTCCTTCACCTTCGTGCCGGCGATGGCCGCGCTGATGGTGCGCGAGCCGAAGCCGAAGGAAGGCGAGGCACACAGTGATGATGGCCAGCACGAAACGAAGCTGATCCGCGTGCTGCGTGGACGCATCGAGCCGATCATCCGCCAAGCCGTCGCGCGGCCGCGCGCAGTGATCGCCGGTGCAGCGTTGATGCTGCTGGTGGGCATTGGTTCGTTCGGCCTGCTCGGCCGCGAGTTCATGCCTACCCTGGATGAAGGCAACGTGGCGATGCAGGCACTGCGCGTCCCGTCTACTTCGCTGGAGCAGTCGCTGGCGATGCAGCTGGCACTGGAGAAGGCCATCGCCCAGCAACCGGAAGTGGAAACGGTGTTCTCGCGTACCGGCACCGCCGAAGCGGCAATCGACCCGATGCCGACCAACATCTCCGACAGCGTGATCGTGCTCAAGCCACGTGCGGACTGGCCCGATCCGAAGCTGGGCAAGGAGGCGCTGGTGGCCCGCTTCGAAGAACTGGCCGGCCAGCAGCTGGGCAACAGCTTCGAGTTCAGCCAGCCGATCGAGCTGCGCTTCAACGAGCTGATTTCCGGCGTACGCACCGACCTGGCAGTGATGATCTTCGGCGATGACTTCAGCCAGCTGCAGAAGGTGGCCGACCAGGTGGCGATGAAGCTGCGCGCGGTGGAGGGCGCGGCCGATGTGCGGGTGGAGCAGATTTCCGGCCTGCCCACGCTCAACGTCAAGATCGACCATGTAGCGGCAGCGCAGTACGGGCTGACCGCCGCCGACGTCAGCGATGCGCTGTCCACCGGCATCGGCGGCACGGCAGCCGGCAAGATCTTCGAGGGCGACCGTCGCTTCGATGTGGTGGTGCGTCTGGATGACAGCGCACGCAACGACCCGGATCAGCTGGCCTCGCTGCCGATCGCCACGCCGGCCGGCGTGGTGATTCCGCTGTCCTCGGTGGCGCGCATCAGCGTCAGCGAAGGGCCGAACCAGATCAGCCGCAACAACGGCAGCCGCCGGGTGGTGGTGCAGGCCAACGTGCGCGGCCGCGACCTCGGCGGATTCGTTGGCCAAGCACAGGCCGCCGTGGCCGACGTGGCACTGCCGCCCGGTGCGTACCTGACCTGGGGTGGCCAGTTCGAGAACCTGCAGCGCGCGGAAAAGCGCCTGGCCACGGTGGTGCCGGTGGTATTCCTGCTGATCGGCAGCCTGCTGTTCATGGCCCTGCGCAGCGGCAAGGAAGCGGTGCTGGTGTTCAGCTGCGTACCGCTGGCGCTGGTCGGCGGCATCCTCGCCCTGCTGCTGCGCGGCATGCCGTTCTCGGTGTCGGCGGCGGTGGGCTTCATCGCCGTGTCCGGCGTGGCCACGCTCAACGGCCTGGTGCTGATGCAGGCGATCCGCGAGCGCCTGGACGCCGGTGACGTGCCGATGATGGCCGCGATCAACGGTGCATCCAGCCGTATCCGCGCGGTGCTGACCACCGCACTGGTGGCCATCGTCGGCTTCATTCCAATGGCGATCGCCAGTGGTTCCGGTGCGGAAGTGCAGAAGCCGCTGGCGACGGTGGTGATCGGTGGCTTGATCACCGCCACGGTGCTGACCCTGCTGGTGCTGCCGACCTTCGCCGCGCGCGTGGCCAAGGTGCGGACGGCGGGCTGAAGGACCACGGGGTCGGATCCTGTGATCCGACCCCGTCTACCGCGCTTCGCGCTCGCCGGGCATGGCCCGGCGCTACCACCGCACGTTCCGGTAGCGCCGGGCCATGCCCGGCGGCGCGGCGATCAGGCCTTCTTGCGCTCGGCAATGTACGCCTGGATCTGCTGCTCCAGCACCGGCAACGGCACCGAACCCTGCTTCAGCAGCGTGTCGTGGAAGCCCTTGACGTCGAACTTGTCGCCCAGCTCCTTCTCGGCCTGCGCGCGCAGGCGCACGATGGCGATCTCGCCGAGCTTGTAGCTCAACGCCTGCCCCGGCCAGGAAATGTAGCG
Source organism: Stenotrophomonas sp. 1278 (assembly GCF_029892765.1). Classification (NCBI taxonomy): domain Bacteria; kingdom Pseudomonadati; phylum Pseudomonadota; class Gammaproteobacteria; order Lysobacterales; family Lysobacteraceae; genus Stenotrophomonas; species Stenotrophomonas sp. 1278. Next base: position 47,352 of record NZ_JARXWD010000010.1, on the reverse strand, counting down.
ATCCACTTCGGTGGTCACTTCGTGCTCACTCAGCGCCGTGTGGTCACGCAGGTAGGCCAGCGCCTGCTCGCGGCTCCAGCCCTTGCTGTGCACGCCAGTGTCGATCACCAGGCGCGTGGCGCGCCACATCTCGTAGGTCAGGCGACCGAAATCCTCGTACGGGGTTTCATAGATGCCCATTTCCACGCCCAGCTTCTCGCAGTACAGCGCCCAACCTTCGCCATAGGCGGAGATGTAGGCATTGCGGCGGAACTCCGGCAGGTTCTTCTGCTCGGCAGCGATGGCACCCTGCAGTGCATGGCCCGGGTCGGATTCGTGCAGGGTCAACGCTGGCAGGTTGTACAGCGGGCGCGACGGCAGGTTGTAGGTGTTGAGCCAGTAGGTGCCCATGCCACCACGGCCGGCGGTCCAGAACGGCGCGATGTCCGGCGGCACCGGCACGATGGTGAAGCGCGCGCGCGGCAATGTCATGTACTTGCCGAGCTGGCCATCGGCGCGCTTGGAGATCCATGCGGCGCGCGACAGCAGTTCTTCCGGCGTCTTGGCGTAGAACTGCGGGTCGGTACGCAGGAAGGTCAGGAACTCGGCAAAGCTGCCCTTGAACTTCACCTGCTTGATGATGTCGTTCATTTCCTTCTGGATGCGTGCCACTTCATCCAGGCCGATGCGGTGGATCTCGTCCGGCGACAGGTCCAGCGTGGTGTATTCGTGGATCTGCTGCTTGTAGTACGCCTTGCCGTCAGGCATCGCTTCGGCGGCCAGGGTGGTGCGCGCCTGTGGCACGTATTCGTTGACGAAGAAAGTGCGCAGTTGCTGGAACGCCGGCACCACCTTGCCGCTGATCGCCGCGCGGGCCTGTGCCTGCAGCTTGGCCTGCTCCGCAGCCGGGACGGTGTTGGGCAGCTTCTTGAACGGCGCGTACAACGGCGATTCGGTCGGGTCCTTCAGTTCGGCGACAGTGGCGATGGACACCTCGCGGCCATCGAGCACCGCACGCGGCACGCTGAAGCCGCGCTTCAGGCCGGCACGCATGTTTCCGGTCTGCTGGTCGAAGTAGCGCGGCACATCATTCAGGCGCGCGATGTAGTTCTGGTAGTCCTGCACGGTCTTCATCTCGCGCCGGGCCATGAAGGACAGGTTGGACCAGAACGAGGAGTCGGCGTTGAACGGCATCTCGTAGCCGCGCAGGCGCACTTCTTCGGCCAGGTTGAACACCTGGTCGCGGTAGATCGCGTAGTTGACCTGGTTGTCGGGCGAAAGGGTCTTCGGGTCGATCTTCTTCAGCGCGGCCAGGGTCTGGTCCCATACCTCCAGGCGTGCCTGCTGCGCGGCCGGGCCGACGTCGGGCATGCGGGTGGCATTGGCCGGCGCGTCTTCGTCCTCGCTGGCCTCGCCGCCGCCTTGCTGGCGCCACTTCCATTCCTTCTCGTACAGCGCGCGGAAGGCGGCATCGGCGGGCGACTCGGTAGCCACGCTGGCCGGCGCGACGGCGGTGGGCGGCGCGGCCAACGCCACGGCAGGGGCAGACAGGGCAATCAGCAGGGCTACGGCAAGACGGGTTTTCACAAGCACAGGTTCCCGGGAAGGCAGACCCCGATCATGGCACCCCGCACCGCGCATGGCATGGGACGAAGGTCCTGCCTGGGCCTAGCCCTGGTAGCTGCCAACCTTGGTTGGCAGGCGGGGAGACCCAGCGCCGAAGGCGCGTGGTAGCGCGGGGCCATGCCCCGCGAGCGCGAAGCGCGGCCGATGTTGGCCGCCATCCCACAGCCGCCGGGCATGACCGGGCGCTACCACAGCGGTGCCTGCGTGGCCGCTCTGGTAGCTGCCAACCTTGGTTGGCACCCGGAGAAAACCAGCGCCGACCAAGGTCGGCATCTACCGGGCGTCAGTGACTGGCCTTGTCCCGCTTCCAGCCGCGATGCTTGATGTCCAGCTGCAGGCTGTACAACGCGGTGAACGCCGGGAACAGGTTCTGCCTGGGCCTAGCCCTGGTAGCTGCCAACCTTGGTTGGCAGGCGGGGAGACCCAGCGCCGAAGGCGCGTGGTAGCGCGGGGCCATGCCCCGCGAGCGCGCAGCGCGGCCGATGTTGGCCGCCATCCCACAGCCGCCGGGCATGGCCCGGCGCTACCACAGCGGTGCCTGCGTGGCCGCTCTGGTAGCTGCCAACCTTGGTCGGCACCCGGAGAAAACCAGCGCCGACCAAGGTCGGCATCTACCAGGGCGTCAGTGACTGGCCTTGTCCCGCTTCCAGCCGCGATGCTTGATGTCCAGCTGCAGGCTGTACAACGCGGTGAACGCCGGGAACAGGTTCTGCAGCACGCCCACCGAGTCCTGCTTGGCCGAGAACAGGAAGTAGCTCAGCGTCATCAGGCTGCCGACCACGCTCATGTACCAGAACAGGCGCGGGATCACCGGCTTGCCGGCGCGCTTGGAGGCGACGAACTGGACCAGCCAGCGGCCACCGAACATCAACGCGCCGGTGTAGCCGATCAGCTTCCAGCCGGTCACATGCAGGCCGGTCCAGTACAACCAGGTCAGCGGCTGGTCCAGCCAGTGAAGCTCCAGATCCATCAACGCTCCTCCACCGCGGTGCGCTTGCTGCGGGTGATCAGCCAGGCCACGCCGCGCAGGTCGCGGATGCCCACCAGCGCGCGGCCCAGGTTGTTGTACTTGGACACGCCGGCCGTACGGTGGCGATGGTTGACCGGCACGCTGGTGGTCTTCCAGCCGGCACGCTGCATCAGCGCCGGCAGGTAGCGATGCATGTGGTCGAAGTACGGCAGATCGAGGAAGGCGTTGCGCTCGAACAGCTTGATGCCGCAGCCGGTATCGGGGGTGTCATCGCGCAGCATGCGCGCGCGGATGGCATTGGCCCACTTGCTGGCCCAGCGCTTGCTGCCGCTGTCCTGGCGGTTGACGCGCCAGCCGGCGAACAGCTTCACCTGGGCGTCGGCCGCTTCACGGGCGTCCAGCAGCTTGGGGATGTCGGCCGGATCGTTCTGGCCATCACCGTCGAGGGTGGCGATCCACGGCGCACGCGCGTGCTTGACGCCGGTACGTACCGCGGTGCTCTGCCCGCTCTGCGAGACGTGGTGCAGCACGCGCAGCTCCGGCGTGGTGGCCTTCAGGCCCTGCAGCACGGCCAAGGTGTCATCGCGCGAATGATCGTCGATGTAGACGATCTCGAACGGCAGCCGTCCGCGCAGTGCAGCGGTGATTTCGGCCACCAGGGGCGCGACGTTGTCGCGCTCGTTGAATACGGGGACAACGACGGACAGCTCGGGTTGGCTCATGGGGGGACTCGGCCAAGGAGGGACAAAGACCGCGCATTTTCCGAAGCCGAGGTTATCCGAAGATGAATCCGGCGGCGTGAGGATCGGTTTTCAGGCGCGATCAGCAAAATACTCGCGACACCACTGCACCACCGGCGGCAGGCCCTGTTCGATCGGCATGACCGGTTCGTAGCCAAATGCGTCATGTGCGCGCCGGGTATCGGCCATCGTGCGCACCATGTCACCCGGCTGCATCGGCTTGTAGACCTTCTGCGCGGGGCGACCGGCGGCCTGCTCGATCACGCCGATGAAGCGCTCCAGCTCGACCGGCGTGTGGTTGCCGAGGTTGAACACCCGGTGCGGCACTGGACCATCAGCCGGATGCGCGAGGGCGCCGAGAATACCGGCCACGATGTCGGAGACATGTGTGAAATCGCGCTGCATGCGGCCTTCGTTGAACACATCGATCGAACGACCGGCCAGCACCGCGCGCGAGAACAGCAGCGGCGCCATGTCCGGCCGGCCCCACGGGCCATACACGGTGAAGAAGCGCAGGCCGGTGGCACGCAGGCCATACAGCTGTGCGTAGGTATAGGCCATCAGTTCATTGGCGGCCTTGGTGGCGGCGTACAGCGAGCGCGGCTGGTCCACGCGCTGGTCTTCGGAAAACGGCGGCGTGGCCGAATCGCCGTACACCGAACTGCTGGACGCATACACCAGATGCTGCACGCCCCGGTGGCGGCACAGCTCGAGCATGTTGACGAAGCCGACCAGGTTGCTGTCGACGTAGGCGTGCGGGTTTTCCAGCGAATAGCGCACGCCGGCCTGCGCAGCCAGGTGGATCACCGCGGTCGGCTGTACTTCCTCGAACAGCGCGGCCAGGCCGTCGCGGTCGGTCAGGTCCAGCGTGCGCAGATCCAGCGTCGGGCACAGCGCGGCCACGCGGTCGCGCTTGATCTGTGGGTCGTAGTAATCGTTGAAGTTGTCCAGGCCGACCACCGACTGGCCCGCATCAAGCAGGGCACGGGCGGTGTAGGCACCGATGAAGCCGGCTGCGCCGGTGAGCAGGATGGTCATTGCGGTGAGCCTGGAATTCAACGGTCAATTCAATAGTGATGGCGTCTGATGGTACGCGCAGGGCCTAGAACAGGCCGAAACGCTTCTTGGCCACATTGGTGCGCCCCGGCTGGATGACATCCTGGATGTTCTTCGCATCGAAGCGATCCAGCAGGGTTTCCGAATCCTTTTTCAGCTTCAGGTCCATCTCTTCCGGGTACAGCGGCACGATCGCCATGAACTCGATGGTGGTGCCGTCTTCCAGCGCCAGCGTGCCGAAGTCGTCCGGGGTCGTGACCGGCGGCAGCACGATGGCCCCATCGAACCCCACGCCCGGTGCATAGGGCTCGGACGGATGGCCGTTGGGAATGGTGTGGCCGAAGCCCAGCCAGGTGTCGTACTCGTGCGGCAGCCGCGCCAGGGTCTTCAGCAGGCGCACCGGCCAGTAGTTGCGCTCATCCTCGAAGGCGTCCTGGGTGATCGGCCAATCCGCCGGCAGGGTCACCATCAGTTCCATGTGCCGGGGGACGTCCACCTCCTCAGGCACGGACATCGGCAGGTCGCTCATGCCCGAGGTCACCAGCCGCAGGTACGGACACTCGTCGGTGGCGGGCACCACATGCACGTCGATGTGCACGATATCGGAGATGATTTCGTGGAAGACCCCGGAGATCGGGCCAAGATGGCGCTCGATGTGCGCGCTGATCTCCTCGATGTGCGACTCCCCCTGGGCCGGGGTGAAGTCCTTCTCGCGGCTGTGCACGAGGATCGGGCTGCCGCCCGGGCTGACGTCGTCTACTTCAATGGTCATGTCCTGCTCCCTGGATGAGCCACGGGGCGGAGCGGCCCACCTGCGGTGGACGACGCGGCCTCCGGCACGCGCGGCGGTGCGTTCCCTGCAATCGACGGCACACGGCAGGAACGGGCCGTGCGCCCATGAAGATGCGCCGGGGTCAGCCCTGGCGCGTGCGCAGCCGCTCCAGCACGCCATCGAGCGTGTCCAGGTTGGCGTAATGGATGATCAGCTTGCCCTTGCCGCCGCGGCCATGATTGATCGCAACCGAGGTACCCAGCACTTCGGACAGCTCGGTCTCCAGCGAGGCGATATCGGCCTGCTGCACCTTGGCCACCGGCTGCGGACGGTTGCTCGGCACCTTGCCGGCGGCAAACGCCTGCGCGCGGCGCTCGACCTCGCGCACCGACCAGCCTTCGTCGGCCGCTTCCTGGGCCAGCTTGCTGGCCAGTTCCGGGGCCAGCGTCAGCAGCGCGCGGGCGTGCCCCATCTCCAGCCGGCGCGTTTCCAGCAGCAGGCGGATGGCGATCGGCAGCTCCAGCAGGCGCAGCAGGTTGGACACCGCCGCGCGCGAGCGACCGACGGCCTCGGCGGCCTCGGCATGGGTCAGGGTGAATTCGCTGATGAGGCGCTGCAGCGCTTCGGCTTCTTCCAGCGGGTTGAGGTCTTCGCGCTGGATGTTCTCGATCAGCGCCATCGCGATGACGGTGCGGTCTTCCAGCTCGCGCACCACCACCGGCACTTCGTCCAGGCCGGCCAGCTGCGAGGCGCGCCAGCGACGTTCACCGGCAACGATCTCGAAGTTGCCTGCCGGCAGCTGGCGCACCAGGATCGGCTGGATGACGCCCTGCGACTTGATCGAGTCGGCCAGTTCGGACAGCTTGCCCTGGTCCATCTCGCGACGCGGCTGGTACTTGCCCGGCTGCAGCTGGCCTACCGGCAGCTTGCGCAGCACTTCACCGGGCAGCGGCTCGATCACCGCCGTACTGGCCTGCACCTGGCTGACCGCGCCCTTCGGACCGAGCAGTGCGTCCAGGCCGCGGCCGAGGCCTCGCTTCTTGGCTGCAGGCTTGCTGCTGGTCATCAGACGGTCTCCACGGCCTTGGTGGCCTTGTTGCGTTCGTTGTTGCGACGGATGATCTCGCCGGCCAGGCCGAGGTAGGCCACGCCACCGCGCGAAGCACGATCGTAGCCGACGATGCTCTGGCCATGGCTGGGCGCCTCGGCCAGGCGCACGTTGCGCGGCACGATGGTGCGGAACACCCGGTCGCCGAAGTGCTCGGTGAGCTCGGCCGACACCGCATTGGCCAGGTTGTTGCGCACGTCGAACATGGTGCGCAGCACGCCTTCGATCTCCAGCGCCGGGTTGAGGTTGGCACGCAGCGCTTCGATGGTTTCCACCAGCGCGCTCAGGCCTTCCAGTGCGTAGTACTCGCACTGCATCGGCACGATCACCGAATCGGCGGCGGCCAGTGCGTTGAGGGTCAGCAGCGAGAGCGCCGGCGGGCAGTCGATCAGGATGTAGTCGTACTCATCGCGGATCGGTGCCAGCGCGCGCTTCAGGCGCTGCTCGCGCTCGCTCTGCGCCATCAGCTGGATCTCGGCCGCGGTCAGGTCGATGTTGCCCGGCAGCAGGTCGTAGCCTTCGGCGGTCTGCACGCGCACGTCGGCGGCGCTGGACTCGCCCAGCAGCAGGTCGTAGGTGGAGGAGACCAGCTCGCGCTTGTCCACGCCACTGCCCATGGTCGCGTTGCCCTGGGAATCCAGGTCGACCAACAGCACGCGCTTGGGTGCGTTGGCCAGGGAAGCGGCCAGGTTGACGGCGGTCGTGGTCTTGCCGACGCCACCCTTCTGGTTGGCGATGGCGATGATGCGGGCCATGCGGGTGTGCCTCGTCGACGTGTGCTGGGACCGGTCATTATGCGTACAACCGGGCCCGTGCGGAAATCGTGGATCGCCAACCGCTTGTTCCACAAGGGGCGGGCGGCGGGGTTCAGGGACCTGTGACGGTGACCAGATGGCGTTCACCGGCCAGGCCGGGCACGCTCAGCGGGACCACCTCGCGCACCTGCCAACCGGCCGGCAGCGCTGCGATCTCCTCATGCGGGTAGACGCCTTTCATGGCCAGCAACACGCCACCGGGGCGCAGCAGGTGGCCACCGACGCGGACGATGCCGGCCAAGGTGTCCATCGCGCGCGCGGTCAGCTGGTCGTAGCTGCCCGGCTCGGCCAGCGCTTCGGCGCGCGATTCGGCCACGCGGGCATTGCCCAGGCCCAGCTGGCGCACGGCCTCGCGCATGAAGCGGGCCTTCTTGCCGTTGCTTTCCACCAGGGTGACCTGCAGGCCCGGGCAGGCGATCGCCAGCGGGATGCCCGGCAACCCGGGGCCGGTACCGAGGTCGGCCAGGCTGCCATCGGCCACGAACGGCTGCATCGCCAGTGAATCGAGCAGATGGCGGGTGACCATTTCCTGCGGATCGCGGATGGCGGTGAGGTTGTAGGTGCCGTTCCAGCGGTGCAGCAGCGCCAGGTAGCGCAGCAGCGGCGGGGCCAGCTCGGCGGCCAGGCCCATGCTGGCCAGGCCCTGCTGCAGCGTGTTCGCTACGCCGGCGGGAAGATCGTGTTCGCTCATGCCGGCATTATCGCCGGTTTTCGCCGTTGATTCGCCGATTCACTGCGGATACCAGGCCAATGCGGCGCGGAATTGTCCGCTGGCCTGCCATTCGTGCAGGTGCCAGCGCGCGGCCTCGCCCAGCTCCGGGTCGCACCAGCGCAGGTGCAGGGCGCCATCGTTGGCCGGGGCCAGCTGCAGGCGGTGCAGGCCGAAGGAAATGCCCTGCCCGTGTGCCTTCAGCATCGCTTCCTTGGCACACCAGACGCGGAAGAACCAATGTTCGCGGTCGGCCTCGTCCAGGCCCTGCAGCCAGGCCACTTCGTCGGGATGGAAGAAGCGCTGGATGATTTCCAGCATGCGCGGGCGCGGCCGCAGCAGTTCCAGGTCCACGCCCAGCCGCACGCCCTCGCCCAGCGCTACCAGCAGCACCTCGCCGCTGTGGCTCCAGCCGGTGCCGTAGTGGGCCAGCGCGCCACTCAGTTCCGGCCGGCCCTTGTCGTCGCGCACCAGCGGCAGCGCATCCGGCTCGCCCCCCAGGGCCTGTGCCAGCACCTGCCGGGCCTGCGGCTCACCGCGCTGGCCGGGGACATGCGGGCAGCGCCAGACGGTAACCGGACCAAACCGCCAGGGGCCCTCAAGGGTGGCTGGCAGGCTCATCCGCACGCACCCGTCACAGGATTGCACAGCGGGTTCACGGCATTGCGCGTCAACTGGACGCGGTTATCCACCGGAGAGTCGATCATGGGCATCATCATCTGGCTGATCGTCGGCGGCATCGTCGGCTGGCTGGCAAGCATCATCATGAAGCGCGATGGCCAGCAGGGCATCATCCTCAACATCGTGGTGGGCATCGTCGGCGCACTGATTTCCGGCTGGCTGTTCGGCGGCGGCATCAATGAAGCGATCACCCTGCGCACGTTCCTGTTCTCGCTGATCGGCGCGGTGATCCTTCTGGCCATCGTCAACCTGTTCACCCGCAAGAGCATACGCTGACGGCGTGGTGGTGTCGGCCGCAAGCCGGCAAACGCATCAGGACGGGGCCCGGCATCGCCGGGCCTCGTTGTTTCAGCCCAGCTGTACCCACGCCGGTGCATGATCGCTGGGGCGTTCCCAGGTGCGCGGCTCGCGGTCGATGCCCGAGGCCACCGCACTGCCCTTCAGCGCATCGGAAACCAGGGTGAGGTCGATGCGCAGGCCGAGGTTGCGGCGGAAACCCGCTGCGCGGTAGTCCCACCAGCTGAAGGTGCCGGCCTCATCGTTGTGCAGGCGGAAACCATCGTGCAGGCCCAGCTGCAGCAGCTTGTTCAGTGCGCCGCGCTCGGCAGTGGAGGTCAGGATGTGGTTGTCGTTCCACACCTCCGGGTCATGCACATCGCGCGCATCGGGGGCGATGTTGAAGTCGCCCATCACGATCAGCTTCGGATGCCGCTGCAGTTCTTCGGCGATCCACGCGTGCACCGCCTCCAGCCAGCGCAGCTTGTACTCGTACTTGTCGGTGCCCACGTCCTGGCCGTTGACCACGTACAGGTTGATCACCCGCAGGTCGCCGAAGGTGCCGGCGATGACCCGCTTCTGCTCGTCCTCGAAGCCGGGAATGCCGATCTGCACGTCCTGCGCCGGCTCGCGCGACACCAGCGCCACGCCGTTGTAGGTCTTCTGCCCGGCGAACACGCTGCGGTAACCGGCGGCGACCAGCGCCGAGTCCGGGAACTTGTGGTCCTCCAGCTTGGTTTCCTGGATGCCGACGATGTCCGGGCCGAAGTCCTTGAGCCACTGCTCCAGGTGCGGCAGGCGGACATTGAGCGAATTGACGTTCCACGAGGCGATTTTCATGCGGGCATTCTACCCGGGTGGGCTTTGGTAGAGGCCGACCTTGGTCGGCGCTTTGCTTCCCGCTGTTGCCTTCGTAGAGGCCGACCTTGGTCGGCGCTTGGGGTTCACGCGCGCCAACCAAGGTTGGCCCCTACCGGAACGAGCCGCGCGGGTTGGCCCCTCCCGGTAGTGCCGGCCGCTGGCCGGCAGGTGCAGGTCCCCGCCGAAGGGTCATGAGGTTGCCGGCCAGCGGCCGGCACTACCACTGAGTGCACGCCCTGCCTGATTTCACCGCAGCAGCAGTTTCAACAACCCCGCAATCTTCGAATACGGCGGCCGCAGCCGGTCACTGGCCGCCCAGCGCGACTGCCACAGCACCGGCAACAGCTTGCTCATCGCATCAAACCCGGCCCGGCCGTGGTACGCCCCCATGCCACTGGCGCCCACCCCACCAAACGGCAAGCCATCGGCGGCGAAATGCAGCAGGGTGTCGTTGACCGTGACCCCGCCGGCCAGCACCTGGCCGAGAATGCGCTCCACCGTGGCCGTGTCGTGGCTGAAGGGATACAGCGCCAGCGGCCGGTCGCGGGCCACGATGTCGGCCAGCGCCGCATCCAGGTCCGGATAGGCGCGCACCGGCAGGATCGGGCCGAAGATCTCATCGCGCATCAGGTCCAGGTCATCCGGCGGGTCCAGCACCACGGTCGGCACCAGCAGCCGCTCGCGATCGGCGCGCGCGTCATCCACCTGCGCCAGCGGAATCACCGGCACCCCGCGTTCGCGGGCCTGCGCCAGATAGCCCTGCAGGCGCCGGTACTGGCCCTCGTTGATGATTCGCGTGTAATCGTCGGCATCGCTGAAATCACCATAGCGCTCGCGCACCTGCTGCTGCAGCACCTGCACGAACTCACGCTGGCGCACGCTGTCGATCAGCACGTAATCCGGCGCGATGCAGGTCTGGCCGGCGTTGAACCACTTGCCGGTGGCCAACCGCGCGGCGGCTTTGTCCAACGGGAAATCACGGCAGACGATCGCCGGCGACTTGCCGCCCAGTTCCAGCGTCAGCGGCACCAGATGCTCGGCCGCCGCCGCCATCACCTTGCGGCCGACCGCGGTGGAACCGGTAAACACGAGGTGGTCCAGCGGTAGCGAAGACACCGCCTCAGCCACGTCCACCCCACCCTGCACCACCGCCACGCGTTCGGGCGGGAACACGCTGGCCAGCAGATCGGCCAGGAAGGCGCTGGTGCGCGGAGTGTGCTCCGAAGGCTTCAACAGCACATGGTTGCCGGCGGCGATGGCTGTAGCCAACGGCACCAACGCCAGCGTGACCGGATAATTCCACGGCGAGATCACCGCGACCACGCCCAGCGGCATCGGCCGCAGCTGCGCGCGCGCCGGCCACAGTCGCCAGCCGGCGCCCACCCGCTGCGGCTTCGACCAGCGCCGCAGGTGACGGCGCAGGTGGTCGATGGCCGACAGCACGCTCATGCCGTCGGCCAGCTTTGATTCCACGTGGGCGCGATGGCCGAAGTCCTCGGCGATGGCCGCAGCCATTTCGTCCAGGCGGTCCTTCAACGCCGCGCGCAGGCGACGCAGGTCGGCTTCGCGCTGGTCGAGCGAGGGACGCTGGGCCTGCCAGGCAGTACGCAGGGTATGCAGGATAGCGGGGAGGTCGGCTGGGGCGGTGGTGGTCATGGGGCGACTATACGAGCTGTGGCAGTCATCGCCGCATGACAGGGCGCGGATTCGACTGGGTAGAGTCGACTGTTAGTCGACCGCTCCCCGGTCAGAACACGCGAAACCCAACGCTGGGCGCGATAGTCGGCCAACGGTCGACTCTACCCCTCGTCAGACCTCCAGAGGGATGGCCAAACACGTAGTTCCATCCGGGAAGCGTAAGAACATTTGCAATTTCGTACTTCTTTCATGGTGGAGCGACTTCATGTCCACCAATGTATGCGTCTGACGTGCCGAAGAGCAGGATGTAATGCAAGGTATAGCCGCAGTTCTAGCCGGTTTGATGCTGATGGTCTTCTCTGCCGGAGCCTCAACTCCGCCTATTGACTACGAGAAGGTTCGTATGGCCGGCGTCCAAAGAATGATGGGCCACTGGGTGCGTTACATCATGCTTAGCGGGGACTCGCCTTGTATCACGGTTCAGATTTTCAAATCCGCAAACATGGAAGGCCTCGTTCACCAGAAGAAAATCTGTTCGCTTGGAAAGATGAGTTTTCACGATGACTTCGCGTTTGTCGACGTGAGGACAATAGAGTTTGAGCAAGACCAACTATCGCTGGAGATGGTTTTCTTCGGTCTTCGCGGCGGTGCCCGCGAGGAAGGTAAATGCTCAATCGCGATCGGAACTAGCTCTATCGGAGATCTGGAATGTTCACTCGAGTATGGAAGCGAGTACCACTGACCACGCTATGGCTTGTTTTTTACGCGGCGTCACCCTTGTCGGGCAGCACCGCCAAAGCCTCAGAGCACCGCATCGACTACTCAAAGGTCACGAAGGCCGATATCGCGATTGTCCAGGAGCGAGCTGTCAGGTATGTCGTAATCGCTGACAATCCATGTCTGACCGTCCAGTCCTTCAGACTCGGCCATCCAGCCGAGTATCACCGCGAGAAGTTCATCTGCTCCGTCGGTGGCGCGCGCTTCGATCGCGACTTCGCCTTGGTCGACTTCAAGACACTCGATTTCCACGATGACCGTCTGGATGTAGAAGTCGAATTCATTCCCTCACGAAGGGGACGCAAGGCGGTCAGGTGGTGCTCCATCGCCCTGCAGCCTGATTCCATCGGCGACCTGATGTGCCATCGATGATGGTAGCGCTGGCGATGGCCGCTGTACTGTCTCTGCCTGCAGCGTCAACTGCACCCCCGCCGCCTCACGCCGGTTTCGCACTGGATACAGAGCGAGAGTATGTGCCGATGGTGGGCGACAGCCTGGTGTCGCTTGTGGGCGAGCTGGATGGTGAACCCACTTCTGGCGCCGCCATCGACCGGGTGCTGACCACTTTGGAGGAGCGACTAAAGCGCACCTCATGCAGGCCAGCAGAACCTGGTGATGCGCAGTCGCAGCCACGTGGCATCACCTGCAGCGCACCTGATGTAGAAAGCATCTTTCCTTACTACGCGGCTTTGCGGCGGGCGACGACACCAGCAGAACACGAGCGGCGCGGTCGTCGCTTTCTGGATGCATATGCCAGATTGCTCGAGGATGCGCCGGATACCGCCATTACGCGACCACGCGAAGATGAAGCGGTGGACGGGTTGCTGCATGTGCTCTTTCCGCTCCAGGCCTGGGACGAGAAGCTGAACATTCCACGCCATGACGTGCACTTCCCCTTTGTTCCCGTGTGCAACCTCGTTGCCGCTCGTGTTGCGCATTGCCCCGGCGCCGATCAGTTGCTCAATCGGATCAGACAAGCGGGCGATGAGAGTGAACAGCGAGCGTTCTGCATCAAGGAGTTTTCAAGACGCCCCCTTGAGCAGGAAGGCGAATGCATAGAAAAGACCACCGCAAGCCCCTGATGCCCATGGCATCTTCCTCGCTTGCCAATGACAGTTTCCGAGAGGATGAATATGTTGAGCCTGGTCTTCACTTTGCTCGCATCACTGGCTTCACCACTAGACGCAAAAGCTGGCAACGAGAGGTGGACACAGGCTGGCAGTGACATCACGCTGCGGTATGACGGTGAGGAGAACGGTCGCTACCGGAACGTGTCGGTCATGAGGCATGGCAAGTTGGTGCGTCGGATAGAGCTGAGCGAGCGCTCCTACTCTCTGTTCGAACACGATGCCGATCCGGCGACGTCTCCTGACGGCCGGTATGTGCTTGTCACTGACGTGGAATCCGGTGAGGTCGCTTCTCCGGATGGAGATCGCTTCATGCATGAGGTTCCGTACTGTGGGTTCATGAACACGCGCAGCGGTTGCATGGTTACGCGGCAGACCGGCCAGTTCTGTGGCGGGTCATTCAATGACATTGGCAACTGGGCATCTCCCGGCCTCCCACCTGTCACCCTGACCGAAGAAGGCGCTACCGCAGAGGATTATGCGTCAGGTCACCGGAGTCCTTCGGATGCGCCCGATGGTTCCCTCGACAATCTGCTTCGTTGCGACCCGCCGGGTCCACGCAACAGAGGTCATTACAAAAAGCTGATCGACGCGGGGATCTTTGACGTCACTCCCTCGCAGAGGCAAGCGCTGTACGGCGGTTAGCATCGACCGTTGGTCGACCGCTCTCGGCTCTACCTCGCACTGCCTCTGGAGGTAGAGGTCAGAGCCCTTTCGCCTGCGAAAGGGATCCGACCCCGGTCGCGATACGGGCGGTGGCTTCGGATGCTTGTCAACCACGATGAAGGCATTCAGCGCTGTTTGTTCGTGTCTGCGGAGTTTTGTGCCGCGCGTTGCGCGGTCGCCGAGCATGGCTCGGCGCTACAGGGAAACGAAAAGGCCGTGGTCTGCACCACGGCCTCTCCTTCATTCGATGAACATCATTCTTACTTGGTGATGTCCACGTTCTTCGTCTCGCGCAGGAACAGGCCGCCAATCACCACCGACATCAGCGCGATGATGATCGGGTACCACAACCCGTAGTACAGGTTGCCGGTACCGGCCACCAGCGCGAACGAGATCGCCGGCAGGAAGCCACCGAACCAGCCATTGCCGATGTGATACGGCAGCGACATCGAGGTGTAGCGGATGCGGGTCGGGAACAGTTCGACCAGGTAGGCGGCGATCGGGCCGTAGACCATGGTCACGTACAGCACCAGCAGCCACAGCATCAGGATCGTGCCGGCGTAGTTGATGCGCGAACCATCAGCCTTGGCGGGATAGCCGGCACCGGTCAGCGCAGTCTTCAGCTCGGCACCGAATGCATCGGCCTTGGCCTTGCCTTCTTCCTTGGTCAGGCCGGCGGCCTCGTACGAGGTGACGCTGGCGCTGCCCACGTTGACCATCGCCAGCGAACCGGCAGCGGCCGGCTGCACGTCATACGGCACACCGGCCTTGGTCAGCGCGGCGGTGGCGACGTCGCAGGAGCTGGTGAACTTGCGCAGGCCCACCGGATCGAACTGGAAGGAGCAGGTGGTCGGGTCGGCCACGACCAGCGCCGGCGAGCTGCTGCGGGCTTCTTCGATGGCCGGGTTGGCGAAGTGGGTCAGGCCCTTGAAGATCGGGATGTAGGTGATGGCGGCCAACAGGCAGCCGGCCAGGATGATCTTCTTGCGGCCGATACGGTCGGACAGCCAGCCGAAGAAGATGAAGAACGGCACGCCCAGCGCCAGCGCGGCGGCGATCAGCAGGTAGGAGGTGGTGGCGTCGACCTTCAGCATGCTGCTGAGGAAGAACAGCGCGTAGAACTGACCGCCATACCAGACCACCGCCTGGCCCGCTGCGGCGCCGAGCAGCACCAGCAGCATCAGCTTCAGGTTGCCGCCCTTCAGGCTGTCACGGAACGGCGTCTTGGAACCCTTGCCCTCCGACTTCATCTGCTGGAACAGCGGCGACTCGCTCAGCTGCAGGCGGATCCACACCGACACACCCAGCAGCACGATCGAGACCAGGAACGGAATGCGCCAGCCCCAGGCTTCGAACGCTTCGTTGCCGAGGAAGTAGCGGCAGGCGAGGATGATCAGCAGCGACATGAACAGGCCGAGGGTGGCCGTGCACTGGATGAAGCTGGTGTACAGGCCACGCTTGTCGTCCGGCGCGTGTTCGGCCACGTAGGTCGCCGCACCACCGTACTCGCCGCCCATGGCCAGGCCCTGGGCCAAGCGCAGGATGATCAGGATCACCGGCGCGGCGAAGCCGATCGAGGCGTAGTTGGGCAGCACGCCGACCAGGAAGGTCGAGATGCCCATGATCAGGATGGTGACCAGGAAGGTGTACTTGCGGCCAATGCGATCGCCGAGGCTGCCGAAGAAGGCCGCACCGAACGGGCGCACGAAGAAGCCGGCCGCGAAGGCCAGCAGGGCGAAGATCATGCCCGTGGTTTCATTGACGCCACTGAAGAACTGCTTGGCGATGATCGCCGCAAGCGAGCCATACAGGAAGAAGTCATACCACTCGAAAACGGTGCCCAGGCTGGACGCGAAGATGACCTTCTTGTGTCCCTGGGTTAGTTGGGCTTTCGCCGGTGCAGGTGTTGTGGACATGGGAAGCTTTCCCTCTGTAGGTGCCGACCTCGGTCGGCACGCAGTCTAGGTAGGTGCCGACACCATTGGTCGGCACTCATTCTTGGTAGGTGCCGACCTTGGTCGGCACTCCTTTAGAAGCTGTACTTCGTAGTGAACTGCAGACGGGTGATATCGCCCTTGTTGCCGTTCTCGATCTCGCGCTTGCCGTACATCAGCTCGGCACCGACATCGACCTTGGGCAGCGGCGAGTAGAAGATGTTGCCGCGGATGCTCTGCACGCTCTTGGTCACCAGCGGGCCGAGGATGCTGTCGTTGTCGTAGTCGCTGCGCGCGTAGATCAGGTTGGTGCGCAGCTTCGGCGAGAACGCATGGCGCCAACCGACATAGCCGGCGATCACACCGGTCGGGTTGAGTTCGTCACGGGCCACGTCATAGGCCGAATCGGCGGTGATGCCCAGGCCGATGTAGCGGGCGATGCCCTCGCCACCGGTGAACTGGTAGTGCAGCGAATCGCTGTCACCCATCACCCACTTGCCGCCCAGGGTCAGGCCACCGGCCACCTTGTCGGCCTTTGCGCCGGTGGCCTGGTTGTCGACCTTCAGCTGACGGACGATACCGCCAACACCGAACGTGCCCCAGTCACCCTTCCAGCCATAACGCAGGGTCAGGTCCGGCAGGCTGCCGCGATCGGAATTGGCGCTGGCATTGGTCCAGGCGCCGGTGACCGGATTGCGCGTACCGGTGAGGGTGGTCGTTTCCGGATTCTCCAGCGCGACGCTGAAGCCGCCCTGGGTGTAGCGCACCTGCGCCTGGCGCACGAAGATCACGCCATCGGTGGGACCGACGAAGTCGACCGCTTCCGGCAACGACGCCGCATCCATGAAGTTCGACCAGGTCTGGCCGGCCATCCAGTTGTTCCAGTACATGTACGCATGGCGCAGGGTCACGCCATAGGTGTTGGTGGCGGTCTGGTTGCCCAGCGAGTTGCCGAAGAAATCCATCTCGAAGAACGCGCCGGCCTTGTTGCCCGACTCGCTGACGTTGTCGATGCCCAGGTTGAAGCGCGAGAACTTGGCGTGGGCGTTGTAGTCCACGTCCGAGCGCTTGCCGCTGCCGCCGGCGCCTTCCACCGGGGTCTGCCCGGGCAGGTACAGCGAGCGGCCGGTGGCGTCGTCGGCCAGCTGGCCATCGCTGGTCTGGGTGGCCAGGAAATCGGCCTTGATGAAACCGCCGATCTTGACCGTGGTGCCCGGCGCCGCGCCGGGGGTGATGGTGGTGACCTGGATCGGCTGCTTGCCCGCAGGCACCGCCGGCTTCTGTTCGGCCTGCAGCGTGCGGACGTCGGTGACCGCCTGCTGGGTCTGCACGATCTGGGTCTGTTGTTGCTGCTGCGACGCCAGCAGCGCCTGCACCTGCCGCTCCAGTTCGGCGACGCGTGACTCCAGTGCCTTCTCTTTGGCGGTCTCGGCGAACGCCATGCCCGGTGCGACCAGGGCGACCAACAGGCAGGCCGCCAAAGGTGTGCGCACGGCTTTCAACGTACGGTGGCTCATGTTGCCCTCTCTCCCAAGTGGCAAGGTGATGCCGCGCGTGGGGCACGGTCGAGCCGAGACTGCGGGGCGTTTGCACGCACCGGCTATTGGCCATTGGTCGAACCCGGGCCTGCAGGGGCCCGACTTTCGACCAAGGTCTAACCGAAGTGGTGACGCGACCGGGGGTGGATGGGGCAAACTGAGGGGGAACGGCTGCTGCAATGCTGCGGCTGCACACACAAAGTCAACGTGCAAGTGAGGGTGCCATGGCTGATCTCTACCCTGTCGATCCGCAGTTCGCCGCCAAGGCGCGTATCGACAAGAACACCTATGAACAGCAGTACCAGGCCTCGGTGTCCGATCCGGATGCGTTCTGGGGCAAGGCTGCCGAGCGGCTGGACTGGTCGCGCAAGCCGACGAAGATCAAGAACGTCAGCTACGACCTGTCCGACTTCCACATCAAGTGGTTCGAAGATGGCGAGCTCAACGCCAGCGTGAACTGCCTGGACCGCCAGCTGGAAAAGCGCGGCGACAAGACGGCCCTGCTGTTCGAGCCGGACAGCCCGGACGCGCCGGCCCAGCACGTGACCTATCGCGAGCTGTACGAGCGCACCTGCCGTCTCGGCAACGCGCTGCGCAACCTGGGCGTCAAGAAGGGCGACCGGGTCACCATCTACCTGCCGATGATCGTCGACGCTGCCGTGGCCATGCTGGCCTGCGCGCGCATCGGTGCGATCCACTCGGTGGTGTTCGGTGGCTTCGCCCCGAATTCGATCGCCGACCGTGTCAGCGACTGCCAGAGCAAGCTGATCATCACCGCCGACGAAGGCCTGCGCGGTGGCCGGAAGATTCCGCTGAAGGCCAACGTCGATGCGGCGCTGAAGCTGCCCGGCACCAATACCGTGGAAACCGTGCTGGTGGTGCGCCACACCGGCGGTGCGGTGGACATGCAGGCCCCGCGCGACCGCTGGTTCCATGATGTGGTCGACAGCCAGCCGGCCAGCTGCGAGCCGGAACCGATGAACGCCGAGGATCCGCTGTTCATCCTCTACACCTCCGGTTCCACCGGCAAGCCGAAGGGCGTGCTGCACACCACCGCCGGCTACCTGCTGTACGCGGCCTACACCCATGAAGCGGTGTTCGACCTGCGCGAGGACGACATCTACTGGTGCACCGCCGACGTCGGCTGGGTCACCGGCCACAGCTACATCGTGTACGGCCCGCTGGCCAACGGCGCGACCTCGCTGATGTTCGAAGGCGTGCCGAACTACCCGGACACCTCGCGCTTCTGGAACGTGATCGACAAGCACAAGGTGTCGATCTTCTACACGGCCCCCACCGCCATCCGTGCGCTGATGCGCGAAGGCGAGGAGCCGGTGAAGAAGACCTCGCGCGCTTCGCTGCGCCTGCTTGGCAGCGTCGGCGAACCGATCAATCCGGAAGCCTGGCGCTGGTACTACGAAGTGGTCGGCGACAGCCGTTGCCCGATCGTCGATACCTGGTGGCAGACCGAGACCGGCGGCATCCTGATCTCGCCGCTGGCCGGTGCGATGGAGCTGAAACCGGGTTCGGCCACCCTGCCCTTCTTCGGCGTGCAGCCGGCCCTGGTCAATGCCGATGGCGAGATCAAGGACGGCCCGACCGAAGGCAACCTGATCATCCGCGACTCCTGGCCGGGCCAGATGCGCACGGTGTACGGCGACCACCAGCGCTTCATCGACACCTACTTCCGCACTTACCCGGGCAGCTACTTCACCGGTGACGGCTGCCGCCGCGACGAAGACGGCTACTACTGGATCACCGGCCGCGTGGACGATGTGATCAACGTGTCCGGCCACCGCATCGGCACCGCCGAAGTGGAAAGCGCGCTGGTCTCGCACCCGAAGGTGGCCGAAGCCGCCGTGGTCGGCTTCCCGCACGACGTGAAGGGCCAGGGCATCTATGCCTACGTCACCCTGGTGGCCGAGGAGGCGCCCAGCGACGAGCTGCAGAAGGAGCTGGTCGCCTGGGTGCGCAAGGAGATCGGGCCGATCGCCACGCCCGACCACCTGCAGTGGGCGCCGGGCCTGCCGAAGACCCGTTCGGGCAAGATCATGCGCCGCATTCTGCGCAAGATCGCCGAGAACGCACCGGACCAGCTCGGCGACACCTCGACC
This sequence comes from Stenotrophomonas sp. 1278, assembly GCF_029892765.1. Classification (NCBI taxonomy): domain Bacteria; kingdom Pseudomonadati; phylum Pseudomonadota; class Gammaproteobacteria; order Lysobacterales; family Lysobacteraceae; genus Stenotrophomonas; species Stenotrophomonas sp. 1278. The sequence continues at coordinate 27,965 of NZ_JARXWD010000010.1, read as the reverse complement.
CTGGCCGATCCGTCGGTCGTGGCTTCGCTGGTGGACGAACGCAAGGTGCGTTGATGTGCTACCCGGGGTCGGATCCCTTTCCACAAGGAAAGGGCTCTGACCCCATCTGCTTTCCCCCCACGGTTCCCCCCGACCATGACCACCCTCCTGATTGCCGATGACCATCCGTTGTTCCGCGAAGCCCTGCGGGGTGCCGTGCAGCGGGTCATTCCGGGCGTTCAACTGTTCGAGGCCGACAGCGTGGAGGCGCTGTATGCGCTGGCCGACCAGCACAACGACGCCGACCTGGTCCTGATGGATCTCAACATGCCCGGCGCACAGGGCTTCAACGCACTGGTACACATGCGCTCGCTGCATCCGCACCTGCCGGTGGTGGTGGTGTCCGCACGCGAAGAAGCCACGGTGATGCGGCGTGCACTCGACCATGGCGCGCTGGGCTTCATTCCGAAATCCGCCGACTCGGACACCATCGGCCATGCACTCGGCACCATCCTCGATGGCGAGACCTGGGCGCCGCCGGAAGCACACAACGTCCCGCCCACTGGCAGCGAAGAACGCGAAGTCGGCCAGCGGCTGCGCGAGCTGACCCCGCAGCAGTTCCGCGTGCTGCAGATGTTGGGTGCGGGCCGCTTGAACAAGCAGATCGCCTACGACCTCAATGTCTCCGAAGCGACGATCAAGGCGCACGTGACCGCGATCCTGCGCAAGCTGGGCGTGACCAACCGCACCCAGGCCGTGCTGATGGCCGGCAAGCTGGCGATCGACGACGACGCCATCGTGCTGCCGCCGGAAGAGGATTGAGGTTTCGTGCCGGCTGCTGGCCGGCAATCGCCTGTACCTGTATCACCGCTGCGCTCGCCGGGCATGGCCCGGCGCTACCGGAAACTGCTTTGGTGGGGGCCAAGCTTGCTTGGCACGCTCTCGCCGTTGCGTGTGCCGGCCAGCGGCCGGCACTACCCGCTACGCCCGCCGGGCATGGCCCGGCGCTACCGTATCGCCCGTGATATAGCCATCGCTATACAAACCAGCCATGCCTGCGCGTTTCGCACGGAATGCGCCACGCGCGGATCGCGGTGCTAAGCTTCGCGTCCCCTTGGGGAGTAGCCGGATTCCTACGCAGGAATCGTCCATGTCAACATACTCGGCCAGTGCGCCGTGGCGTGGACAACCATGATGGTTGGCGAGACCAGCGGCCCGCGCGCGCAACGTCAGGTTGGGCGCGAGCGCGAGCCGTGCGTCCGTCCTTGCCCGACCTTCTGCTGCCGCCCATGTCTCCTGTTTCGATCCTCCTGATCGGCTTTGCCATGTCCACCGATGCCTTCGCCGCGGCGATCGGCAAGGGTGCCGCCATGCGCAGGCCGGTGTTCCGTGATGCGCTGCGCGCCGGCATCATCTTCGGCGTCATCGAGGCGATCACGCCCATCATCGGCTGGCTGCTCGGTCGTGCCGCCCTGCAGTACGTCGAAGCCTTCGACCACTGGATTGCCTTCGGCCTGCTCGGCGCGCTGGGCATCCACATGATCTACAACGGCCTGCGCCCTGACAGCGGCGAGGACGATGAGGATCCGTCGCAGCATCACGGCTTCTGGAAGCTGGCGCTGACCGGCTTCGCCACCAGCATCGACGCGATGGCAGTGGGCATCGGCCTGGCCTTCATGGACGTGCATATCGGCGTGATGGCGGCGGTCATCGGCCTGTGCACGCTGACCATGGTCACCGCCGGCATCATGCTCGGCCGCGCACTCGGCAGCATGGTCGGCAAGCGCGCCGAAATCATCGGTGGCGTGATCCTGGTGATCATCGGTGCGACGATCCTGTACGAACACCTGCACGGCGTGGCGTAACCTGCCGGCGATTGCGAGGTTGCCGGCCAGCGGCCGGCACTACCGGGCGTCGCGCAACGCGCCCAGGAACGCACGCAGCGACGCCGGCTTGATCGGCTTGGTCAACAGGCGATAGCCACGCTCGCGTGCCATCCGCTTCAGTTCATCGCGGCCATCGGCGGTAAGCAGCGCGCCGGGCAATGGATAGCCCGCCGCTTCGCGCAGTGCCACCAGTGCATCCAGGCCATCCATGCGATCGTGCAGGTGGTAGTCCACCAGCATCACCTGCGGACGCTCGGCGATCTTCTGCAACGCCTGGTCCACCGTCGATGCGGTGATCACCTGCACCTGCCAGCGCCCCAGCAGCGCGCGCATGCCATCAAGGATCTCCTCGTCGTTGTCCACGCACAACACGCGCAGGCCGGCCAGCGAATCGCTGCGAATCGGCGGTGCGGCCTGCGCCACGGTGAGCGCTTCGGTATATCCCGGCAACGGCGCTACCCGCGGCAGGATGATCGAGAACATCGATCCACTGCCAACCCGGCTGCGGGCATTCAAGCGATGGTCAAGCAGGCGCGAGATGCGCTGGCAGATCGACAGGCCCAGGCCCAGGCCCTGCTCGCCCCAGTCGAACGGCTGCTGGTAGCGGTGGAACTCGTCGAAGATCTGTCGCATGTGGTGTTCGGGAATGCCGGGGCCGGTATCCCACACCTGCAGCTCCACTTCGTCGCCGCGCTGGCGCACGGCCAGCACGATGCGCCCCTGCCGCGTGTAGCGCAGCGCATTGGCCAGGAAGTTCTGCAGCACGCGGCGCAGCAGGCGGCGATCACTGCGCACCCAGGTGGTACGCGCGAACAGATCCAGCCGCAGCCCACGCCCGGCCGCAACCGGCGTGTACTGCGCGGCCAGCTCGCGCATCAACGCACTGACATCGAATTCGCCGATCACCGGATGCAGGCCACCAGCATCCAGCCGCGACACGTCCAGCAGCCCATCCAGCAGCTCTTCGGCCGCACGCAGCGACGCATCCACGCGTTCGGCCAGGTGCCGCTGCTCATCACTGACATGGTCGCTGTCGCGCAGCGCCGAAGCGAACAGCCGCGCCGCATTCAACGGCTGCAGCACGTCATGGCTGATCGCCGCCAGGAAGCGGGTCTTCGATTGCTGTGCGACTTCCGCAACATGCGAGCGCTCGGCCACGCGCTGTTCCAGTGTTTCGTTGGCTTCCAGCAGCGCCCGTTCGGCGTGCTTGTAGTCGGTGATGTCGTTGTAGCTGGTGACGTAGCCGCCGCCGGGCAGTGCCTGGCCACGCATTTCGATCACCTTGCCATCGCTGCGGGTGCGCTCGAACACGTGCGGCGAACCGGCGCGCATGTAGCTGATGCGGCGGTTGATCTGCACTTCGATGTCGCCCTCGCCCAGCTCGCCACGCTCGGCGTTGTAGCGGATCAGATCCGCCACCGGGCGGCCCACGTAGAGCATGCCGTCGGGGTAGCCGAACATGTCCTGGTAGCGCCGGTTCCACGCGGTCAGGCGCATGTCCGGGTCGACCACGCTGACGCCGGCGCTGATGTTTTCCAGGGTGGTCGACAGGATCTCGCGGTTGAAGCGCAGTTCCTGCCCGGCTTCGTCCAGCACCGCCACCACTTCGCCCAGGTCCATGCCGGAGCCACGCAGGAGGCTGGTCAGCAGCAGGCGCGCGGACGCCGCACCGATCGATGCGGCCAGCAGGCGCTCGGTGAACTGCACCCACGGCCGGTCCGCCGGTGCCGAGGACTGCAGCTCGCGCCCCAGCGACTGCGCCTGTTCGAAGAACGAGCGCCGCGCATGGCGTTCGCCGACCACGCGCGAGGCCAGTGCCAGCAGGTCGCCCACGTGCACGTGGCCTGGCCAACCACCGGCCACTGAAGGCCGCTCGGCATAGGGATCGAGGAAGGGCGCAGCGCGCAGGCGCTCATCCACGCCCGGACGCCAACGCGCCGATACCAGCATCATCGTCGCCGCGTTGACCAGCAGCGACCAGAACGTGCCATGGGTCAGCGGGTCCCAGCCGGTCATGCCGAACAGCTGTTGCGGCCGCAGCCAATCGATGCCGAACGGACCATGCTGCACCCAGCCTGCATCCATCCAGCCGGCCATGGTCATCGCCGGCAGCAGCAGGGTGTACAGCCAGGTGGCGAAGCCGAGCAGCATGCCGGTCTCGACGCCACGACGGCTGGCGCCGCGCCAGTACAGGCCACCGATCAGGCCCGGCGCGAACTGCGCCACCGCGGCGAACGCCATCAGTCCGTACGAGGCCAGCGTGCTGTCGTTGCTGCTGCTGCGGTAGTAGCTGTAGGCCATCAGTGCCAGCAGCAGGATCGCCAGCCGGCGGATCCACAGCACCCGCGAGGCGACATCGGCCGCTTCCTGGTGGTCGCCACTGCGACGCAGCAGCACCGGCATCACCAGATCGTTGCTGACCATCGTCGCCAACGCGATCGAGGACACGATGACCATGCCGGTGGCGGCAGAGAACCCGCCGATATAGGCGATCAGTGCCAGCGCGTTGCGGCCCTCGGCCAGCGGCAACGCCAGCACCATCGAGTCGTCGGCCACGCCGCTTCCGGTACCGAACAGGCTGATGCCGGCCGTGGCGATCGGCAGCACCATCGCCGAGATCAGCACCAGGTAGCCGCCGAACATCCAGCGCGCGCGGCGCACGTCGCGCACATCCCCGCACTCCACCACCGCCACATGGAACTGGCGCGGCAGGCAGATGATGGCCAGGAAACTGAGCAGCGTCTGCGAAATGAACCCCACTGGCGGAAGCCCGGTGAACAGCGTATGCACCGACTCCACCACCGCCTCGTTGCGGTCGCTGAGCCAGACATAGGCGAACACGCCCACCGCCACCATCGCCACCAGCTTGATCACCGACTCCAGCGCGATGGCCAGCATCATGCCGTGGTGGTGTTCGGTGGCGTCCACCTGGCGGGTACCGAACAGGGTGGCGAACAGCGCCATCAGCAACGCCACGTACAGGGCCGGATCGCTGAAGAACCCGGTCGGGCCGGTGTTGCCGGTCAGTACCTGCAGGCTCATCGCCACCGCTTTGTACTGCAGGGCGAGGTAGGGAATGATGCCGATCAGCGCGATGATCGCCACCAGCGCCGCCAGCCGCCGCGAGCGGCCGAAGCGCGAGGAAATGAAATCAGCGATGGAGACCACGTTCTGGCTGCGCGCGATCAGCGCCAGGCGCTCGATGATGCGCCAGCCGAACAGCAGCAGCAGCAACGGACCGATGTAGATCGGCAGGTAGCCCACGCCATTGCGCACGGCGGTACCGACTGCGCCGTAGAAGGTCCACGACGAGCAGTACACCGCCAGCGCCAAGCTGTAGACGACCGGCCGCAGCCACGGCCGGTCCGGGTACATCGGCCGACGGTCGCCCCACCACGCCACGCCGAACAGCAGCGCAGCGTAGGCAACCGAGACCAGCAGCAGGATCCAGCTGGAGACCAAGCGCGTGTTTCCGTCGGAGGAGGGGCCAGTAGATCACGACCGTTGATCGTGATGGTAGGTCACGACGGGGGGTCGCAAAGGTGGGTCACGACCGTTGGTCGTGGCAGGGGCGTCCGTGCCCACCAACGGTGGGCACCCACCAGGAAACGGTGGGGATCTACCGGAAGACGGTGGGCACCTGCCGGGAGATCGTGGGCGCCTACCGGGAACCGGCGTTATTCCGCCGGAACGCCCATTTCCTTCAGCAGTTCAGGTGCCGGGTAGACCTTGGCCAGCAGCCAGCGCAGGTAGCGCATGTCCACGTGCACGGCGCGCTTGTAGCGGGGGTCGAACCACCAGCTGGCACTGACCGACTCCCAGTTGCTGTCGAAGTTCAGGCCGATCAGTTCGCCCTTGGCGTTGAGCACCGGCGAGCCGGAGTTGCCGCCGGTGGTGTCCAGGTTGGTCAGGAAATTGACCGTCTGGGTCTTCAGCGCGGGGTCGGCGGTGCTGCCGAAGTCACCCTTGGCAATCGCGGCCAGCAGCGGCTTGGGGGCATCGAACGGATAGGCGTTGGTGTTCTTTTCGACGATGCCGGCCACGGTGGTCACCGGCGAATAGGTCACGCCATCACGCGGGTGCAGCGCTTCCACCTTGCCGTAGCTGATGCGCAGGGTGCGGTTGGCATCCGGGTACACCGCACGGCCCTGCTTGGCACGCCAGGCGAACAACGCCTGCATGTAGGCCGGGCGCAGGCGCAGCTGTTCGCCTTCGCGGGTCTTGCTCTCGTTTTCGATGCGCAGCTGCGCGGCCACCAGCGGGCCGGCCACGGCAATCAGCGGATCGGCGGCCAGCGCCTTGCCTTCGCGGGCAGCGGCGAAGCGGGACAGGCGCTGCGCTTCGTCACCCAGCTGGGTGCCGGCATACAGCGTGTCCAGCGCCTGCGCCAGCTGTGCCGGGGTACGGCCGAAGGCCGTGTCGAACTCGGCCACGCGCTGCGCATCCGGCAGCTGCTGGTAGCGCGTCAACAGGGTGGTCAGCAGCGCCTTCTCGACCTCGGGTGCATAGCGGCGCTGCACCTGCTTCAGCACGCCCTCGATCATCGCCTGGTCGCGCTGCTGGTAGCCGGTCTCGCGCTGCGCATCCGGCTTGGCCGATTCAATGCGCAGGCGTTCCAGCAGCAGCGCCGAGCGCAGCAGCTGGCTCTGGCCGGCCATCTGCTCCAGCAGCAGGTCGCGCTCGCCCACCGCCGCGCCCTGCGACAGGTTGGCCAGCAGCGCCTTGATGTCGCCCTGGTACTTGCGGTCGGTGGCGGCCAGCATCGCCTGCTCGTCGGCCGCACGCTGGGCCTTGGCATCGCTGCGCAGCAGCCCTTCCAGCTCACCGGCGGCGCGCTTGCGGTTGTTCTTCAGCGACTGCAACTGCGAAGCATAACGGGTACGTGCCTGCGCATCCTTGGCACTGGCCGCTTCGATGGTGTCGATCATCTGCTGGAACACCGACACCCGGCGCGGCAGCACGGTATCGATCTGGCCAGCGAATTCGGCGGCGGTGCGATGGCGGTAGGTGATGCCCGGGTAACCGGCCAGCATCGCGTAGTCGCCCTCCTTCGGGCCTTCCACCGACATCTGCAGGTGCGCCGGTGCCTGGTAGGGCACGTTGTCCTTGCTGTAGGCGGCCGGCTTGCCGTCCTTGCCCACGTAGGCACGCAGCAGGGTGAAGTCGCCGGTGTGGCGCGGCCACATGAAGTTGTCGATCTCATCGCCGTAGTTGCCGATCGCGCGCGGCGGCGCATAGACCAGGCGCACATCGCTCAGCTCAAGCTGGGCGATGCGGTAGAAGTCGGTGCCGTAATACATGTTGGCCACCGAGCAGCGCACGCTGCCGTCCTTCTCGCACTCGGCCACGATCTGCTTGCTGGCTGCATCCACCGCGTCGAAGTACGCGCGGCCGGTCTTGCCCTTGGCCTGTGCCAGCACCTGGTCGGTCACCTTGTCGAAGCCGACGGTCACCAGCACGCGGAAGTCCGGATTGGCCGGACGCTCGTCGGCGCGCCCCTTGGCGATGAAGCCATCATTGATGAAGTTGTGCTCGGGCGAGCTGTTGTACTGGATCACGCCCATCGCCACGTGGTGGTTGGTCAGCAGCAGGCCATCGGCCGACACGAACGAGCCGGTGCCACCGCCGGCACGCACGACCGCACTCAGCGGCGGCGCGGTCACGTTGGCCAGATCGGCCGGGTTGCCCTTGAAGCCAGCCGCCTGCAGCGGCTTGGCCAGCTCCGGCAGCTGGGTCGGCATCCACATGCCTTCATCGGCGTGGGCGCCAGCGGCGAGGGTCAGGCCCAGGGCCAGGGCGGTGGGGAGGGCTTTGCGTGGCGACATGAGGCAATCCGGTACGACAGAACAGCCCGGGACCATAGCCGCTGGGGCCGGATGGGGCAACGGCCGATGGTTGGGTATGCGTGCACGGTAGTGCCGGCCGCTGGCCGGCAACCCACCGAATTCGGGATACGGTGCAGTTGCCGGCCAGCGGCCGGCGCTACCACACCGTTATTTTTCCCGCCGCCAGTTCAACGAGCCACGGTTTTCCACCGTGCTCGATTCCACTTCCACGTCGAAGCCACGGCGTAGCAGGTACTTCAACGTGATCACCGAACCGGCACCGACCAGCGATACGCCGTAGCCCACGTACAGCTTGGGCGAAATGTACTTGCCCACACCGATCACCGAGCCGCCCAGCGCGCGCGACTGGCTGACGCCGGCATCGTCCAGGCCGAGCTTGGCCCCCAGCTGCGAAGCCAGCAGGCCACTGCCCGCCGACAGCGCGGCCGATGCGGCGTTCACCTGCTGGGTCTGGTCGCTGCTGGCACCGGTCAGGCTGCGCCCCAGCACCAGGTAACCCAGTGCTTCGGACTGCGACATCGCCGGATCGGACCAGACATCGGCGCGCGGTTGCTGCGCGCGCCCGGTCACGTCGATGCCGGCGGTGACATCACCGATCCGGCGCTCGGCGCGGATGTTGATGCGCGGGTCGGACACCGCGTTGTAGTTCCAGTTGAGGTTGCCGCGGGTGATGGTCAGGTCCTGGCCATAGGCCTTGTAGCGGCCACTGACTTCCAGGCCACCGTTGGCGGTCATCTCGCGGCCGGGCTTGGCCCAGACCTGCATCTTGCCGGTCAGCGCGCCCTTCAGGCCGAAGCCGCTCATCTTGACCTTGTCACCCAGGCTGACGGCCAGCTCCATGTCCAGCGGCGAGGTGCGCGACTCTTCCGGATCGGCCGGGTCCAGCACCACCACGTCCTCGGACACCGAGGTGCCACGGTCCAGGCGCTCCAGATCGATGTCTGCCTCGGGCACGTGCACCGTTCCGCGCAGCTCCATCGCGGCCTTGGCCAGGGTGAAGTCCAGGTTGGGATTGGCGATGATGCGCAGCTCGCTGGTGTTGGACAGCAGCACATTCTCGCCGTGGATCTTCAGCTGCAGCGGCTGTGCATCGCCGAACCAGGACAGGCCGCCGTCGACATACAGCGTGCCCTTGCCCGAATTGGCCTGCGCGGTGATCTTGGCCGACCCATCGGGCTGGGCGACGAAGCTGCCCTTGCCCTGGTCGAAGGTCAGGCCCAGCGCCGGGAACTCGCCCTTGAAGTTGCTCAGCTGCGCATCACCGCCCAGCGACGGCTGGCCGCGCGTGCCACGCAGGCTCACGTGGCCTTCAATCAGCCCGGTCGGGCGCACCACATCCGGCGAGAACAGTTCCAGCCAGTACAGGCGCGACATGTTGAGGTAGAGCTCGCCGTTGAGCGGCGCACTCGGTTCCCAACCAGTCTGCATCTTCGCATCAACGAAGCCGTTGCCCTGGAAGCCCATGCCCAGGTAGCCCTTGATGCTGGCCGGGGTCATGTCCAGCTTCAGCGAGAACTGGTCATAACGCACCAGCTCGCCACGGTTGGCATCGCCCACGCCGGTGTTGCGGTTCTCGCCCAGGCGTACGCCACCTTCGGCCGAACGCACTTCCACATGCCCTTCCCATGCGTTGCCACGCGGACGGATCTGCGCGTCCAGGTTGAGTTCGCCACGCAGGTAGATGCGCCGGCCGGACTGTGGCGGCAACCACGGCTGCACCAGGGCCAGCGGCAACGCGTCGCCGCGCACCACCAGGCCTTCGCGCGGCCAGTTGGCACGTGCGCACAGGGCGCCACCGGTCGCAGCGCCCAGGCAGGTTTCGCCCAGCGTGTAGTTGCTGCCGTTGATGGCGAATGCCGCGGGCGCACGCAGTGCCCACGCATCGCCCTTCACCGGTGCGATGCGCAGCGTGGCCAGTTCGCCACGCCATTGTTCGCCTTGCTGGCGAACGCTGCCCTGCAGCTCGATCGCGCCCAGTTCGTTGCGTGTCTGTGCGGCCAGCCGCAGGTTGGAGACACTGCCCTGCGCATCGATGTTCAAGCGTTCCAGCAGCAAGCCGGCATTGACCTGCTGGCCCTGTATCGCCAGCGTGCCACTGTCGCCACGCCACGGCAGGCGGCCCTTGATGCTCAGGCTTTCAGCGCCGTAACCGTCCCAGTTGAGATTGTTGCCGACCAGATCTGCAGTGATGTCCGGTGCATCGCGCGGGCCTTTCACCTGCACCTGGCCACGCAGGCCACCATCGGCGCCGGGCAGAAGATCGCTCAGCTGCAACGGCTCGAAGCGCGCGTCGATGTCCAGGCGGTCGCCGACCTTGCCCGAGGCGGTCACCCGACTGCTGCCGACGGCCAGTTTCAATTCACCCTGGCCCTGTTCACCCTGCAGGGCGAACTTGCCTTGGGCATCCACATTGCGCTGGCGCAGGATGCCCTTCAGCGACGGCAGGTCCACCGTGCCCTCCAGCGTGCCCGCAGTGCCCGGCGGCGCATTGGCCGGCGGCGGCAGCTGGCGTCCCTTGGACGCGAGATTGCCGGACAGACGGCCATCCCAGCCCGGTGCGAAGTAACCCGGGTCGAAATCCTTCAGCGTGGCCTTGGCATCCCAGTCCAGCTGCGGTGCCCAGGCCACCTTGCCTTCCACCTGCAGCTGGCCACCCGGGGTCTGCGCCTGCAGTTCGCGGATCTCCGCAGCCTGATCGTTGCCACGCACATCGAAGCGCAGCTGCGCCCTCTGCTTTTCGCGCTCGACATCGGCACGGCCGATCGCCGCCCACGCCTTCAAGGTACCGGCCAGTCCGAAGCGCGCTTCCTTCAGCGTCACCGGCACCGGCGAACTGCCGGCGGTGTTCGGGTCCGGTGCCGGCACCCATGTCAGGTCCTGCGCGATCACCGAGAAGTTCAGCTTCTGCTGGTCTTCCTGGCTGAAATCGGCGGTACCTTCCAGGCGTGCTTCGCCGCCCAGGCCCTTGACCACCAGCGGCGAGACCTTCAGCACCTGGTCCTGCAGCGAAACCACCGAGGGCGCCAGCTCCAGTTCCTGCTCACCCTGCTTCACCCGGCCATGCAGGTTGGCGTTGCCGCCCTTGCCGGAGGCGGTGAAGTCCAATGCCAGCGGCGCGATGGCCGAGCTGGCCAATGCCGGCGACAACAGCGCCAGGTCCAGCTCGTCGCTGCGTACGGTCGCGTTCCAGGTCGGATCGGTGCGGCCATCGAACACCAGCATCGCGTGCAGCGGCTTCGGTGCGCGGCCGGCCAGCGCCACTTCCATATGCGCCAGGTCACCGCGCGCGACCAGGCCGACCGTGGCCGCGGTACGCCCGCGCGGTGCCGGCAGCACCGCGGTGACGGTGACGTCGGTGTCGTAGTCCTTGGCCGGGATGTAGCGGCCCTGGGCAGTGAAATTGCCCATGTCGCTGTCCACCACCAGCTTGCGCGCCTGGAACTCGCCATTGGCGATCTCGATGCCACCGCGCACGCGGCTGATGTCGATCACCGGCTCGTTGGCCTGGCTGATGCGGAAACTGTCGATGGCGATCACATCAGCCTGGATCGCCAGCGGCATTTCGATCTGCGGCAGCGAATCCGGCCACGACGGCAGCTTGAACGGCTCATCGCTCTTGGCCAGGTTGAGCGTGGCGTTGGTCAGCTCCAGCTTGTCCAGCAGCAGCTTGCGGCCCAGCAGCGGGCGCAGGTCCGGCTCCAGGTGCGCACGCGCGGCGTGGAAATGGATGTCGTCGTAGCGGAAGTCGACGTTGTACAGGGTCAGCGGTCCGGCCACCGGGCCATCGACCTTGTCCCAGGTAAAGCTGGCACCCACCGGCAGGCGCGCCACCACCTGCGCCAGCAGCACGTCGCGGCCGGCCACCGTCTGCAGCAGCCAGTACACGGCCAACAGGGCGACCAGCACCAGGCCGACTACCCCCGCGCCGGACCATGCCCAGAAGCGGCGACGACGGTAGAAGCGCACGCGGCGCGGCGGCGTGTTCGGCGACGGGGTCGGTGCGGGCGTGCTCACAGGTCCGCTCCGATGTTGAGGTACAGCTGGAACTGCGAATCAGGGTTGTTCAGACCGTGAGCGATATCGACCCGCACCGGGCCCACCGGCGATTTCCAGCGCACGCCGAAGCCGACGCCGGTGTGCAGGTCGATGTTGGTATCGAAGGCGCTGCCGGTGTCGACGAACACCGCTGCACCCCACGGACCGCCATTGAAGTAATGCTCGTACTCGGCCGAGCCGACCACCAGGTGCTTGGCACCAAGCGCGTACTTGTCCGGCTTCGGCGTGCGCGGGCCGACCTCACGGTAGGCATAGCCGCGGATGCTGCGGTCGCCACCGGCGAAGTAGCGCAGGCTGGGCGGCATCGCCACCAGGTCGCTGGTCCAGGTGGTGCCGCCTTCGCCGCGCAGGATCAGGCGATTGGTCGGCCCCACCGGGATGTACCAGCGCAGCACGGCATTGGCCTGCACGAAGCTGGTGTCCGATCCGACGCCTTCGACGCCGGCACGCACCGTCGCGGTGCCACTGATGCCGCTGCGCGGGAACAGCTCGTCGTCCACCTTCACGTAGTCGGCCACGATCTGCGGGTAGACCAGCGTGGACGTGTTGTAGACCGCATCGGTGAACTCGGTGCCCGAGGCATAGCGCCAGCGCTCCCGCAGCGCGTTGATCGAAGCGATGGCGGTCCAGTTCTCGTTGATCTCGCCGCTGCGGCTGGCGATCAGCTTGAAGTTGCGCAGATCGATGTAGTCGGTCTGTTCGTCATAGGCACTGGCGGCGAAGGTGTACCAGCCATCCAGCCAGGTGAACGCCGGGATGCGGTAGCTGGTGATCAGGCTCTTGCGCTTCTGCGCATAGTCCAGCTGGGTGTTCATCTTGTGGCCGCGGCTGTTCAGGTAGCGCCGTTCAAGGCCACCACGCACACCGGCGCCACTTTCGCTGCCGTAGCTCAGGCCGTAGGAATAGATGCTGCGCTTGGCCCGCGTCAGCTTCACATCGACCGGCACCTCGCCGTTTTCATCGGCCTGGTCCGGGCGCGGCTGGATGTCGATCACGCTGAAGTAATCGAGCTTGGTCAGCGACTCGCGCAGGCGGTCCAGCTTGCCTTCGTGGAAGTAGCTGCCCTGGTCCCAGTACACCAGCGGGTCGAACAGCTTGTCGTCGAAATAGTTCTGCTCGAAGGTCACCGGGCCCATGTTGTAGCGGCGGCCGCTGTCCCAGGTCAGGTCGATGTCGGCAGCGTTGTCCGCGCGGGTGATCTGCACCTGGCGCTGGGTGTAGTCGGCGTCGAAGTAGCCGCGCTCGGCCAGGCGCCGGGTCACGGTGATCTTGCTGGCTTCGTACTGGGTGTGTTCGAAGCGCTGGCCCTTGCGCGGCTTGAACGCGGCCAGGTCGTCCTGCAGGTACTGGTCGTACATCGCAGGGCCGGTGATATCGATATGCTCGCGGCGCACCAGCACCGGCTGGCCCTTGTCGACATGGATCAGCACGGTGACGTGCTCGTCCTGGCGTGGCGCCTCGACCTTGATCACCGGGTTGTAGTACCCGAACGGTTCCAGCGCCTGGCGGGTCTGCCGCTCGGCCTGTGACAGCAGGTATTCCAGGCGCGACTCGCCCTGCTCCTTGCCGATCGTGTCGAACAACGACAGCGATTCCTGGATGTTCTCGATGATCGCGGCGTCGTCGCCCTTGTCCAATCCCTTGATGTCCACCTTGTCGATGGTGCCGCGCGCATGGGCCACGGAGGTGGCGCAAAGCGAGAGGACCATCAGCGGCAGGGCGTATTTCGTTGGCTGCATGCGGCACAGCATACCGACCGGAGGTGACGATGCGAAATGCATCACGTCAATCCGGATCGGTTGTTAAGTGGCGGTCAAAATACGCGCCTTTGTGGCGATCATCGCGGCCGCATGCGGAAATATCGGCATCGCGTCGCTGCCGGCCAGCGGCCGGCTACCCAGTAGATCCACGCCATGCGTGGATACGGTCTGATTCATGGCGAGCGCGCAGCGCGGCCTGCAGAAAAGCCGCCGGGCATGGCCCGGCGCTACCCATCGTGGGCGATCAGCTGGACAGGTGCTCGATCGCCGCGACCTTGCCCAGGCGCTCGCCCAGCATCGTCAGCAGTGCCAGGCGGTTGCCACGCAGTGCCGGATCCTCGGCATTGACCATCACCCCGTCGAAGAACGCATCGACCTGCGGACGCAGGCGGGCCAGGCGCGCCAACACGGCCACATAGTCCTTCTGGTGCAGGCTGGCGCCGGTATCGTCGATGGCGGCAGTCACAGCTTCGGCCAGCGCGCGCTCGGCATCTTCCTGCAGCAGGGCCGCATCGATCTGGCCCGGAATATCGCCTTCGGCCTTGCGCAGGATGTTGCGGATGCGCTTGTTGGCCGCGGCCAGCGCCTCGGCTTCCGGCAGCGCCGCGAAGATCCCGATCGCGTCCAGGCGGCGGTCGAAGTCGTACAGCGAGGCCGGCTTCAGCTCGGCCACCGCGTTGAAGTGGCTGGCCGGCACGCCCTTGTCGCTGTAATAGCCCTTCAGGCGGTCGAGGATGAAGTCGTACAGCTCGGCCACGTCGGCCTGCACGTTGCGCGCGGCCAGCCCGGCGTTGGCGCTGGCCAGCAGCGCGCGCAGGTCCAGCTCGAAGCCGCTTTCGATGATCGTGCGGGCCAGGCCCAGCGCGTTGCGGCGCAGGGCGAACGGGTCCTTGTTGCCAGTCGGCTTCAGGCCCGCGGCGAAACCGCCGGCCAGGGTGTCCACGCGCTCGGCGATCGCCAGCACCTTGCCCAGCGGCGACAGCGCGATGTCATCACCACCGAAGCGCGGCTGGTAGGCCTCGTCGATGGCCAGCGCCACCTCCGGCGACTCGCCACCGGCCACCGCGTAGTGGCGGCCGGCGATGCCCTGCAGTTCCGGGAACTCATTGACCATGCGCGACTGCAGGTCGTTCTTGGCCAGCTGCGCGGCACGCTTGGCCAGCAGCGGATCGGCGCCGACCTGCGGCGCAATCACTTCGGCCAGCGTCACCACGCGCGCGACCTTGTCGGCCACGCTGCCCAGCTTGGCCTGGTAGGTCACCGTCTTCAGGCCCTCGCCCATCGCCTGCAGGCCCTGCTTCAGGTCTTCGTCGAAGAAGAACTTGGCATCGGCGAAGCGCGGGCGGATCACCCGCTCGTAGCCCTTGGCCACTTCGGCCACGTCCTTGGACTCGATGTTGGCGATGCCGATGAACTTCTCGGTCAGCGTGCCGCCGTCATCCAGCACCGGGAAGAACTTCTGGTTGATCTCCATCGTCTCGATCAGCGCTTCCTGCGGCACCGCCAGGAACGCGCGCTCGAAGCTGCACAGCACCGCCGACGGCCACTCGACCAGGTTCACCACCTGCTCCAGGTTGTCCTCGGTGATGCGTGCGCTGCCACCGGCGGTGGCTGCAGCGGCTTCCACCTCGGCGACGATGCGCTGGCGGCGCTCTGCCGGGTCAACCAGCACGAAGGCGGCGCGCAGCGATTCCACATAGTCCTGCGGCTGGGTCAGCCACACGGTCTTGTCGTGCAGGAAGCGGTGGCCGCGGCTCATGCGGTCGGCCTTCAGGCCGAACAGTTCGGCCTCGACCACGTCACCGCCGTGCAGCAGCACCAGCCAGTGCACCGGGCGCGCGAAGCCCCAGCTGTGGTCGCCCCAGCGCATCGGCTTGGGAATGGGCATGCCGGCGATGGCCTCGCGCAGGATCTCCGGCAGCAGCGCAGCAGTGCGCGCGCCCGGGGTCACCGCACGGTGCACGAAGCGCTCACCCTTGTTGTCGGTGGTCTTTTCCAGCGCGGTCCAGTCGATCCCGGCCTTGGCCGCGAACCCCTGCAGCGCCTTGGTCGGCTGGCCTTCGGCGTCCAGCGCGATGTTCAGGTACGGGCCCAGCACTTCGCTGTGCTGTTCCGGCTGCTCCAGGCCAACGCCCGGCAGCAACACGGCCAGGCGGCGCGGGGTCGACAGCGGGCGTGCATCGCCCAGCTCCAGTTCCACGCCGCGCTTGCGCAGGCCGTCGACAACACCGTCGAAGAAGGCTTGGGCCAGGCCCGGCAGTGCCTTGACCGGCAACTCTTCGGTGCCCAGTTCAATCAGCAGGGGAGACAAGTGGCTCATCGGTTCGATCCTGTGGTGGGGGCGCAGCGCGCGACGCGGCCGGCGCCCCTGGGGTAGTAGGTGAAACGCGTGATGGGAGAACGGGCCGTCAGGCCTTCTTCGCGCCCGGGAAGCCCAGCTTCTCGCGCTGCTCGTAGTAGGCCTTGGCCACCGCCTGGGCCAGCGCGCGCACGCGCAGGATGTAGCGCTGGCGTTCGGTCACGCTGATCGCGCGGCGCGCATCGAGCAGGTTGAAGGTGTGGCTGGCCTTCATCACCTGTTCGTAGGCCGGCAGCGGCAGGTTCACTTCCACCAGCTTCTGCGCTTCGCGCTCGCAGGCATCGAAGCGGTGGAACATTTCTTCCACGTCGGCGTATTCGAAGTTGTAGGTGCTCTGCTCCACCTCGTTCTGGTGGTAGACGTCGCCGTAGGTCACCGGCTGCCCATCCGGGCCGTAGGTCCAGACCAGGTCGTAGACGTTGTCGCAGTTCTGCAGGTACATGCACAGGCGCTCGAGACCGTAGGTGATCTCGCCCAGCACCGGCCGGCACTCCAGGCCACCGGCCTGCTGGAAGTAGGTGAACTGGGTCACCTCCATGCCGTTGAGCCAGACTTCCCAGCCCAGGCCCCAGGCGCCCAGGGTCGGCGATTCCCAGTTGTCCTCGACAAAACGCAGGTCGTGCACCAGCGGATCGATGCCCACCGCCTTCAGCGAATCCAGGTACAGCTGCTGGATGTTGTCCGGTGCCGGCTTCATCGCCACCTGGTACTGGTAGTAGCGCTGCAGGCGGTTCGGGTTCTCGCCGTAGCGGCCATCGGTCGGGCGCCGCGACGGCTGCACGTAGGCCGCGTTCCAGGTTTCCGGACCGATCGCACGCAGGAAGGTGGCCGGGTGGAAGGTACCGGCGCCCACCTCCAGGTCGAGCGGCTGGATGAGCACGCAGCCCTGCTGGGCCCAGAACTGGTTCAGGGTCTGGATCAGGCCCTGGAAGGTGATCGGAACGGTCGGGGTCGCGGACATGCGGACGAGTCTTGGCCGGCAAAGGGGTGCGCTAGTATAACGGCCGACCTGCGGGGCATTCCGTACCCGGAAGGAGCAGGTGGATGGAACATCGGCTGCCCACGGGCACGCCCGGCGAGCCTGGCGCGGCACCGTTGCCGCCCGGTCGCCTGCAGTTCGAACAGGTTGCGGCGGCCCTGCTGGCCGACGGCGTGGTGGCTGCGCACGAGCGCGAGCGCATCCGTTTTTCCGCACAGGGCGCCCGCAATGCCAGTGAAGTGCATCCACTGGTGCTGCTGTCCAACCTCAAGCTGGCCGCCAGCGACGGCGGCGACCTCAATCTGGAACGCCTCACCGAGTGGCTGGCCCAGCGCACCGGCAGCCGCTACCTGCGCATCGATCCGACCCGGGTCGACGTCGCCTCGGTCACCGCCGTGGCCTCGCACGCCTACGCGCGCCGCCATCGCTTCCTGCCGCTGGCGGTGGATGGCGAACGCGTGCTGGTGGCCACCAGCGAGCCGCTGGCACAGGAATGGCTGCGCGACCTGCAGCACCTGACCCGCCTGCGCATCGAACTGGCGGTGGTCAATCCGCTGGACCTGCACCGCTACACCATGGAGTTCTTCGGCGTCACCCGCTCGGTGCGCGGTGCCCGTGGCGACGTACGGGGTGAGGCCAACACCACCCTGCCCAGCTTCGAGCAGCTGGTGGAACTGGGCCGCACCGGCGACGTCAATGCCGACGACCAGCACATCGTGCACATCGTCGACTGGCTGCTGCAGTACGCCTACGAGCAGCGCGCCTCGGACATCCACCTGGAGCCCCGCCGCGACATGGGCCGCATGCGCTTCCGCATCGACGGCGTGCTGCACAAGGTGTTCGAAGTGCCACCGGCGGTGATGACCGCCGTGGTCAGCCGTATCAAGGTGCTCGGACGCATGGACCTGGCCGAGCGCCGGCGCCCGCAGGATGGTCGCATCAAGACCCGCTCGCCCGGCGGCCGTGAAGTGGAAATGCGCCTGTCGACCATGCCGACCGCCTTCGGCGAGAAATGCGTGATGCGCATCTTCGACCCGGAAGCGGCCTTCAAGAGCATCGACCTGCTCGGCTTCAGCCCGCAGGAAGCGGCCGGCTGGACCGCCCTGGTCGAGCGCCCGCACGGCATCGTGCTGGTCACCGGCCCGACCGGTTCGGGCAAGACCACCACCCTGTATTCCACCCTGAAGCGGCTGGCCACGCCGGACGTCAACGTATGCACGGTGGAAGACCCGATCGAGATGATCGCGCCGGAATTCAACCAGATGCAGGTGCAGACCAACATCGACCTGGATTTCGCCAGCGGTGTGCGCACCCTGCTGCGGCAGGACCCGGACATCATCATGATCGGCGAGATCCGCGACCTGGAAACCGCGCAGATGGCGGTGCAGGCCTCGCTGACCGGCCACCTGGTGCTGTCCACCCTGCACACCAACGACGCACCCTCGGCCATCACCCGCCTGCTCGACCTGGGCGTACCGCATTACCTGCTGTCATCCACCGTCAACGGCATCCTCGCCCAGCGCCTGGTGCGCACCCTGTGCCCGCACTGCAAGCAGCCGCACACCCTCGGCCGGGCCGATTGGGCAGTGCTGGCTGATAGCGAAGCTGCATATCCAGATGCCGCCACGCCCTGTCGGCCGGTCGGTTGCCTGGAGTGCCGGCGCACCGGATTCCTCGGCCGCATCGGGCTGTATGAGCTGCTGCCATTGGGCTCGCGCCTGCGCGGGCTGATCCGTGCGGACATGGATCTGGCCGGTTTCAACCGTGTCGCGCGTGCTGAAGGAGTGCGAACCCTGCGCCAGGCCGGGCTTGAAAAGGTGGCACAGGGGCTGACTACAATCGAGGAAGTCCTGTCCGTACTACCTCCCCCGGATGAATCCAGCGCCCTTCCTGATCCTTGAAACCGGCCGCCCCGTGCCGTCGTTGCGCCGCTACGGGCGCTTTCCGCACTGGATCCGGGTCGCCGCCGGCCTGGAAGATCACGAAACCGTCGTGGTCGACGTCGAGCACGGCGCCGACCTGCCCGATCCACGCCAGTTCGCCGGCGTGCTGGTAACCGGCTCGGCCGCCTTCGTCACCGACCACGCCGAATGGAGCGAACGCAGTGCCGCCTGGCTGCGGCAGACCGCGCACGATGACGTGCCGGTGTTCGGCATCTGCTACGGCCACCAGCTGCTGGCCCACGCGCTGGGCGGCGAAGTGGCCTACAACCCCGCCGGGCGCGAATCGGGAACGATTGAGCTGGCACTGGACCCGCAGGCCGCGCAGGACCCGTTGTTCCAGGGCCTGCCGAGCCACTTCGCGGCCCACGCCACCCATCTGCAGACCGTGCTGCGCGTACCCGAAGGCGCCGCCGTGCTGGCGCGCTCGCCGCTGGATGGCTGCCATGCCTTCCGCTGGGGCCGCCAGGCCTGGGGCGTGCAGTTCCATCCGGAATTCGCCACCCACCACATGCGTGGCTACGTGCGCGCACGCGCCGACTGCATCGGCCGTCATGGCGGTTGCGCGCGCAGCATCGAGCGCGCGGTCAGCGCCGCGCCGCTGGCGCGCCAGCTGTTGCGGCGCTTTGTCCGCCAGGCCCGGCTGTCTTCAGCCCAGCCGGTGGCAAAACAGGGATAATCGGCGGCACGGGCACACCGCCCGGCCCCTCCTGTCCCTCCCCGGATGTCCATGAAAGAGATTCGCAAGCTGCCAGCCTCGGCGGGCGCCCAGTGGTTGCTGGATACGTTCTCGCTGTATCGGCGTGCGCCGCTGCAGCTGGCCCGGATCGGCCTGACCTGGCTGCTGGTGAACTGGGTGGTCACCCTGCTGGGAACGATGCTGCCCGGCACCGCCGGCCTGGCCCTGCAGATGATGACGCTGGTGATTTCACCGGTGATGTTCGGCGGCATGCTGTACGCCATGGGGGAGATCGACCAGGGCCGTCCCGGCCTGGCCACCCATCTGCTGCAGCCGATCCGCGACCGTCGTGTCAGCCACCTGCTGGTGCCGCTGGCAATCCAGGTGCTGGCCGTGCTGCTGCTGGGCGCGCTGCTGTACCTGATGATCGGCCGCGAGGGCTTCACCGCCTTCAGCGACACCATGACCAAGATGCAGGAACTCGGCCGCAGCGGGCAGCAGATCAGTCCGGAAACCGCCGCCGAACTGGTCGCCAACCTGCCCGCGCAGCGCATCGCGCTGTGGATGCTGCTGGTGTTCTGCACCGCCGTGGCGCTGACCCTGGCGATGTTCACCCAGCCGGCACTGGTGGTGTTCGACCGCCAGAGCGGCATGCACGCGCTGCGCCTGAGCCTGCAGGGCTGCATCGAGAACATCGGCGCCACCGCCGTGTTCACCGTGCTCGGCCTGATCGCCGCGTTCTGCGTCTATGTACTGTTCGTGATCGTGGTCCAGCTCGGCATGCTGCTGGGCGGCCCGCTGGCGGCGGCCTTCATCGCGCAGCTGGTGTTCACCACGGTGCTGATGCCGCTGTATGTCGGCGCCGTCTATGCGGCCTGGAAGCAGATGTTCGTGCATCGCGGCAGCCGCGGCGCACCGCCGGTGCCGCAGTCGCCGCCTTCCAACGACGTCTTCCACGCTTGAGCGGCGCTCAACGGTAGCGCCGGGCCATGCCCGGCGGATGGATGTCACCTCGCCCCACGAACGCCGGGCATGGCCCGGCGCTACCGGGGATCAGGCCGCAGGCTTCTTGACCACCGAAGACGGCACCAGCCAGCGCGCGGCGTGGATGCCCAGTTCGTACAGCAGGCACATCGGGATCGCCAGCATCAGCTGCGACACCACGTCTGGCGGAGTCAGGATCGCAGCGAGCACGAAGATGCCGACGATCGCGTAACCGCGTCCTTCCTTGAACTGCTGCGGCGTGATCCAGCCCAGCAGCACCAGGATCACCATCGCCACCGGCAGCTCGAAGCTGCCGCCGAAGGCGAAGAAGATCGCCAGCACGAAATCCAGGTAGGCATTCGCATCCGGCGTGATCGCGATCACTTCCGGGCTGAAGGTGGTGAGGAAGTGGAAGACCGCCGGCAGCACCAGGAAATAGGCAAAGGCGCAGCCGGTGTAGAACAGCAGCACCGAGGAGACCAGCAACGGCATCGCCAAGCGCTTCTCGCGTGCATACAGGCCCGGCGCGACGAAGGCCCACAGCTGGTACAGCAGCCATGGCACGGCCACGAACAGGGCCACGAAGAACGTCAGCTTCAACGGCGCGAAGAAAGCGCCGGCCGGGTTGGTGGCGATCATCGTCTGCCCATTGGGCAACTGCGAGATCAGCGGCTCGGCCAGTGCGTTGTAGAGCTTCTGGGTAAACGGCAGCAGGCCCAGCAGCACAACGCCCAGCCCCAGCAGCGCACGCACCAGGCGCGAGCGCAGTTCAACCAGGTGTTCCACCAGCGAACTTTCGCCGAAGTCGTGTTCGCTCATGACGGGCGCTCCGTGCGCGCGGGCGTTTCGGTCGCGGTATCAGCAACGGCATCGCCCGCAGCTTCAGCGGTGGCGGGCGTAATGGCTGCACCTTCAGTCGACCCCACCCCCGGCTCGGGCGCATCCGCCAGATGTGGGGGCTGTTCGGCCGGGGCCGGTGCACGCACCTGCTGCGCCAGCGTGTCGCTGTGCTGTTGCATCTGCTCGGCTTCGCGGCGCATGGCTTCGCCGCTGGCACGCAGCTGGTTCTCGGTGTCCTGCATGCCCTGGCGCACGTCCTGCATCTGCCGCTTGATGTCTTCGGCCTGCAGTTCGCGTTCCAGTTCCTGCTTGACCGAATCCCATTGATTGCGCGCGCGGCGTACCCACAGCCCGGCGAAGCGGGCCGCCTTGGGCAGGCGCTCAGGTCCGAGCACCACCAAGGCGACAACCGCGATCACCAGCAGTTCGCTGAAGCCGATATCAAACACCGCAACCGCTCCGGATCAACGCGGCTTGCGGTCGTGCTCGTCCTGCGCGGTGCGCGAGGCGTCCTGGCTGCGCGACTCGTCGCCCAACTGCGCGTTCGGCTTGTCGTCGTCGTGCATGCCCTTCTTGAATTCCTTGACCGCCGAGCCGAGATCCTTGGCACCACTGGTCAGGCGCTTGGTGCCGAACACCAGCAGGACGATGGCGAGCACGACCAACCAATGCCAGATGCTGAAACTGCCCATAAGTCGCTCGTTACGTTAGTGATCAGATTGCCGAGCATAGCGCACCGGCTGTTAGCCGGCGCGCGTGACGAAAGTCAGTTGTTGCCCAGTGTTTCAGTGCGGATTTCACCGTCGTTGACCGGCTGGAAACCCTGCTGGGCCGGCGGCGGGGTCTGCGGCACGGCCTGCAGCGGCGCCGTGGTCGCTTCAGCAGGTGCCGCCGGCGCTGCCTGAACAGGCTGCGGGGCAGGCGCTGCAGCGGCCGCCGGACGCGGTGCGTCATTGCCACCGTTGCGGTTGTTGCGCGCCGCGTAGGTGGCCTCTTCCAGGCGATCACGGAAAGCGACCACATCCATTGAAGGCGAGCCAGCCGCGCGGCCCTCGAAGATCATCCGCGGGGTGGTGTTGCTGCCGTAGGCGTCAAGGTTGGCAGCATCGTCGATCTGCAGGATCGCACCATCCAGGGCCACGCCAGCGAACAGGCCGCGGGCGCGCGACCACGACCAGATCTCGGCCTTCAGCTGGCCATCGGTGGCGGCGGCGGCATTGCGGCCCACCGGACCGGCGGCCACACCGGCATCGGCGCCGAGGGTGAACTTGCCGTTGACGAGGTTGTCCAGGCTGCGGTCGTTGCGGAACACCAGCACAACGTCGGAGGACTGCACACCGGCCTGGAAGCCGATGCTGCCGCCGGTGAGCTTGATGAATACCGGGTTGGACCACGCACCATTGGGCATGCGCACCGACATCAGGCCGTGGCCACGACGGCCGCCGATCACCAGACCGGCCTTGATCGTGTCGGGAATGACGATGACCGCGCGGCCTTCGTCGAGCAATTTGTCCGGAATGCCCTGTTCAGGGATTCCCTGGATTTCAGCCAGTACACGCACCGCGTTGCGGGCGCGCTGGTCTTCCTGCGGTCCGGCCATGGCCTGGCTGGACAGCAGGCTGGCGGCGATCAGCAGGGCTTGGATCGGGCGACGCATGGCAGGCTCCAGAAGTCAGTCCATAGGAAGATATAGCAAGTGACTGAAATTAGTAGTGTTGTGATGAATCCCCAATGAGCGTTGCCTGCTCATATTGGCCTCATCGATGACATCCATCCGAACCCTGCATGCCGACGTGACGATGGAATCGGCGACAATACCGCCCATGCTCGACGCACCCGATACCGCCGTACTGGCGGTCAACCTAGGCACGCCCGAGACGCCGACGGCTCCCGCCGTTCGCCGTTATCTGGCCGAATTCCTGTCCGACCGGCGCGTGGTCTCGCTGCCGGCACTGCTGTGGCAGCCCTTGCTGCGCGGTCTGATACTGCCGCTGCGCAGCAGCCGCTCAGCCGCCAAGTACGCCCAGGTGTGGCTGCCGGAAGGCTCGCCGCTGATGGTCCACACCCGCCAGTTGGCGCAGGCGATGCAAGCGTTGCTGCCGACGCTGCGCGTACGCCACGCGATGCGCTACGGCGAACCGGCGCTCACCACCGAACTGGATCGGCTGGCCACCGAGGGCGTGCGCCGCATCGTGGTATTGCCGCTGTATCCGCAGTATTCGACCACCACCACGGCCTCGGTCGAGGATCGTGTGGATGCCTGGCAGCGCAGGAACCCACAGGTCACCGTGAGCCTGGTGCAGGACTATTCGATCGATCCGGACTGGGTCGCCGCCGTTGCCGGCTCGATCCAGCGCTACTGGCAGCAGCAGGGTCGCGGCCAGAAGCTGATGTTCTCCTTCCATGGCATTCCGCAGCGCCTTGCCGATGCCGGCGATCCCTATCCGCAGCGCTGCGAGGCCAGTGCGCGCGCGATCGCCGCAGCACTGGGCCTGGGCGCGGACGACTGGCAGATGGGTTACCAGTCGCGCTTCGGCCGCGAACGCTGGCTGCAGCCCTACGCCGAGCCCAGCCTGTGGGAGCTGGCCGAAGCGGGGGTGAAGCAGATCGACGTAGTCTGCCCCGGGTTTGCCACCGACTGCCTGGAAACACTGGAAGAAGTCGCCATGGGCTTCACCGAAACACTGGCCGAGCGCGGCGCACAGATGCGCTACATCCCCTGCCTCAACGCCGCACCGGAACACGCCCGCGCTCTGGCTCGGCTGGCCGTGGCCTCGCTGGCATGAGCCTGCAGCCGTTTGAGCTGCAGGTCGCGGGCGTCCGCGTCGCCGGCCTGCGCCGGCCGGGTGAGGGTCCGCGGGTGCTGGCCCTGCACGGCTGGCTCGACAATGCGGCCAGCTTCGTTCCGCTGGCGCCGCATCTGCCGCACCTGGACCTGGTGGCGATCGATCTGCCCGGGCACGGCCACAGCGCGCATCTGCCGATCGGGGCGGTGTACACCACGCCAGCAGCGATCACCCATGTCCTCGATGTCGCCGATGCACTGGGCTGGGACCGGTTCACCCTGATCGGCCATTCGATGGGTGCCGGCATCGCCAGCCTCGCCGCAGCGGTCAGTGATCGCATCGAACGGCTGGTCGCCATCGAGGCACTCGGCGGCCTGCGCGGGCCGGAGGAAGAAACTGCCAGCCGCCTGCGCGAGCACGTCGACGCCACCCGAGCACTGGCACGCAAGCAGCTGCGCGTGTTCCCGGACCTGGCTGCACCGATCCGGGCGCGGATGATGACCAACCAGCTCAGCGAAGGCTGCGCACGCCTGCTGGTCGAACGCGGTGTCGAGCCGGTCGAAGGCGGCTATCGCTGGTGCAGCGATCCGCGCCTGATGCTGCCCACCGCGATCCGCCTCAGCGAAGGCCAGATCGACAACCTGCTGCAGGCCATCACCTGTCCTACCCAGGTGATCTATGCCACGCCTGCACAGTCGTATTATCCCGAGCCGATGCGCAGCGAGCGCCTGCAGCATCTGCGTGATGGCCGCCTGGCGGTATTCCCCGGCAACCATCACCTGCACATGGAACACCCGGCGCGTATTGCCGCCGTCATCGATGCGTTCCTGAGCGAAAACGCCAACGCACGCTGACCATCGTCGGCCGCGCGCACTTCACTCTGCGCCAGTGCGGCCGATAGAACGGTAGTGGGCCCCTGCGTCCACAGCACGCAGGCCCTTTGTGCCTGCGGCTCGTTCCTGGTTCTGCAAGGAAGACCGCATGTCCCGTCTGCTGCACCGTCATCCACAGGATGTGGTCACGGTGTCCGTCCTCCGCGTCGCTGCCTGCGCCGCATTCCCCGAATTCCCCGACCGTGCCGTCGTTGCGCTCATCCGCGCAGGGCGTTGCATGGCCGCTGCCGTCCGTTGATCCAGGAGTTGCCGATGTCCATTGCGTCCTCCCGCCCGCCCGACCAGGGCCGTGTCCCTTATCTGCAACAGCTGGCCCAGCGAGGCGATCGTCGCCTGCTGCTGGGCAGCGTGGTATTCGCAGCGATCGGCCTTGTGCTTGCCGTGCGCGGCGCGTCGGTGCCCGCTGCGAGCGCCGTTGCCGCCGCGGTACTGCCAGCCGCCTGGCTGGGCTGGCGCCAGGCCGGCCATGCGCTCGCGCGCAACGGCCTGGCCGTAGTGCTTTCACTGCAGTTGAGCCTGCTCTGCCATATCAGCGGATTGAATGCCGCATTGCCCATCGCGCTGCTGCTGGGCGTGCTGCTCATCCAGCGTGACCGCATGCCGTTGTGGCTGGCCGGCGCCGTGGGTGTCGGTGCGTTGCTGGCGCCGTTGCTTGATGGGGCGGCCGTCCTGCCGCAGCTGTTGAATGCCATGGCCCTGGCGGTGCTGACGCTGGTGCTGGGCCAGACCGCCGCGCGCCTGCGCCATCAGAGTGAGGCGCTGGGTCACGGACCGCACCGCCTGGCCGCATTGGCACGTGACATCGCCACGGGCGCCGACCTCGGCGCACACAGCGATGCACGCAACTACGCACCCGGTTCCCTGGCCCACGCGCTGGCCGATACCGCACGCCATGTGCAGGCGCAGCGCGGCCGCGAGGCCGAAGCACATGCCGAGAACGCGCAGATCCGCCAGGCACTGGATGCCTCGCGCACGGCGATGATGATTGCCGACAACGATCACGTCATCCGCTACGTCAACCGCTCGGTGGTGGCGCTGCTGCGCAACCAGCAGGCCACGCTGCGCCAGGCCTTCCCCGATTTCGACGCCGAGCGGCTGGTCGGCAGCAGCATCCATCGCTTCCATGCCAACCCTGACCGCATCCGCGGCATCCTCAATGAGCTGCAGGCGACACACAACGGCAAGGTGCGGATCGGGCCGGTGCACTTCGCCCAGGTCGTCACCCCGGTGTTCGACGCACAGGGCGCGCGCCTGGGTTTTGCGGTGGAATGGCATGACCGTACCCACGAACTGACGCTGGAGAATGCCGTCGCCGGGATTGTCGATGCCGCCGCGCAGGGTGATCTGGAACAGCGCCTGCAGGCCAGCGAAGGCGCCAGCTTCCTCGACGGCCTGACCGGGGGCATCAACCAGCTGCTGGACACACTGGGCAGCACGGTCGACGAAGTCCGGCAGATGCTTTCGGCGATGGCCAACGGCGATCTCGACCGTCGCATGCAGGGCGAGTACCACGGCGCGTTCGCCGCCATCCAGCGCGATGCCAACGCCACCGCCGGCCAGCTGGCGCGCATGGTCGGCCACATCCAGCACTGCGCCACCACCATCAGCACGGCCGCCAGCGAAATCGCCGCCGGCAACGGCGCGCTGTCCGAGCGCAGCGAGCGACAGGCCGCTCATCTACAGGAAACGGCCGCCTCGATGGAGGAGCTGACCGCCACCGTGCGCCAGAACGCAGCGCATGCGCGCCAGGCCAGCGAGCTGGCCGCCTCCACCCAGGGCGCAGCAAGTGATGGCAACCACGCCATGCAGCGGGTGGTCGACACCATGCAGGCCATCGAAGGCGCGTCGAAGCGGATCGGCGACATTACCGGCGTGATCGACGGCATTGCCTTCCAGACCAACATCCTCGCGCTCAACGCAGCGGTTGAAGCGGCACGCGCCGGCGAACAGGGACGCGGGTTCGCGGTCGTCGCCAGCGAGGTCCGTGTGCTCGCGCAGCGATCGGCGGCGGCGGCCCAGGAGATCAAGGTCCTCATCGACGAGGCAGGACGTCAGGTCGGCGAGGGCGCCCAGTTGGTGGCCGATGCCGGACAGCGCATGCAGGGCATCGTCGGCGGCGTGGAGAACGTAAGCCACCTCATGCGCGAGATCTCGGCGGCGTCACAGGAGCAGTCCTCCGGTATCGAGCAGATCAACCAGACGGTGGTGCAGATGGACCAGGCCACGCAGCAGAACGCGGCGCTGGTGGAAGAAGCCACTGCGGCGGCACGTGAACTGCAATCGCAGGCAGGTGCACTGAACCAGGCGGTATCGGTGTTCCGGCAGCGCGAGGCCGCGTTGATCGACTGAGCCGCAGGCCTGCTCCCTTGAAGAAAGGCGGCGCCCGCAGGGCGCCGCCTTTTTGTTGGGCGTGGTTCGCGACAGGGTTCTCGTTGGCTCAACGGGTACGAACGCAATCCGTTCAAGGCTGCCCGCGACACGATGATGAGGGGCGGGGCACCTGCCACTGCGGCGAAGCATATCCGCCAGCTGCTGCGCTCCAAAGAATGCGGCACCCTCTGGGCGCCGCATCTACGCGTGGGTGCTGAGTCCCGGTAGTGCCGGCCGCTGGCCGGCAACCTCATGAACATCACGCGGCTGCACGTGGTTGCCCGCCAGCGGCCGGCACTACCCTCGGTTTCCCGCGCACAAAGAAAAACCCCGCTGCGTGAGCAGCGGGGTTTTTGGGTATAAACCCTGGCGATGACCTACTCTCGCATGGCTTAGGCCACACTACCATCGGCGCAGCTACGTTTCACTTCCGAGTTCGGGATGGGATCGGGTGGTTCCATAGCGCTAATTTCACCAGGGAGGCGGTTGGAGTGTCGCCTGGGCGTCGTGTCCTTGCAGGGGGCGGGCATGATGCTGCCTGCGATGCAAAGAGACGCGCCTGAGCGCCTGCCTCTCGTTTGGTCTTGTGACGTAGCGTGCACTTGGAT
>NZ_JARXWD010000009.1:0-138989 GCF_029892765.1 Stenotrophomonas sp. 1278 | reverse complement strand
CGGTGTCGGATTGCGGGGTGTCCGCGGCATGGATGCCGCGGCCAAGCCCCCATGGATGGGTTTACGGCGTCCCCGCAATCCGACACCGCCCCGCCATCCCACGGAATGCACGCTGTTGCTGTTGCTGTTGCTTCGGCTGTTGCCGTTGCCTCTGCGGGTGCAGGGCGCAGCCCTGCTGAAGAACCCTAGATATCTGTGGGAGCGAGCCCGTACTGCTCGGCGAAGCGCTTGCTGAAACTCGCTGCGGAACGATACCCCGCGCGCGCTGCCACGGTCTTCAACGGCAGATCGGTGGTGTACAGCAGCTGCATGCCATGGGCCAGGCGCGCTTCGGTCAGCAGCTGGCGCAGGCTGGTGGCTTCGGCGGCCAACCGCCGCCGCAGGGTCGCACCGCTCAGCGCGAAGTGCGCTTCAACGTCGCGAGACTGCCAGTCGCGGGCCGGCTCGGCGGCGATGCGGTCGCGGATCTGCTCGCCCAGCGTCGGTGCGTGCGGCAACAGCAGGTTGCCGTGGCCCTGCCGGCACCACGCCAGCACCAGCGTGGCCAGCGCCAACCGCGCTTCGCTGTAGTGGCCGTCCTGCAACGACTGCCGCCAGCTGCGCAGTACCGTGGCGTGATCGCCCAGCGCCTGCCGGGCCAGCGCCGCTCCGGCCGTTGGCAAGGCCTCGCTCCACAGCGTGCGCGCTGCCGCCAGGACTTCCGTGCACAGCGGCACGATCGCGCTGAGGTAGCGGCCGGTCTGCGGGTCCGGTGTATTGACCACGTCGATGCGGCAACGCTGGGTGATCAGCAGGATGTCGCCCGGGACGAAGGTCAGCGACTGGTGGGCGGTACGTACCTGCTTGCGGCCTTCCAGCAGGATGGCGAACTGTGGCTGGGGAATCTCCACCGAACTGGCACCGTGCTCGCGGCGGGCGCTGATGCAGGCATAGCCCTCAGCGCGTTGGCAGCCGGCCAGGCTGGCCATCTCCGCCAGTAGTGCCTTGGCGGTGGGGGGCATGCCGGTCATATGACGTGTGCGCCCAGCAGGCGACCGACCGCGGCCGCGGCGGCCATCGCCAGTGCACCCCAGAACATCACGCGCAGGGCGCCGCGCGTGGGTGATGCGCCACCGGCGCGTGCCGCCATCGCGCCGGTCAGGCACAGGCCGGCCAGCGTGCTGACCGTGGTGGCCGTGGCGACGTTCTGTACCGGCGTCAGCAGTGCGGTCAGCACCGGCAGCGCGGCGCCACAGGTGAAGGCGGCAGCCGACGCCAATGCGGCCTGCAACGGCCGCGCGCGCAGTTCCTCGGTGATGCCCAGTTCGTCGCGCGCGTGGGCACCCAGCGCGTCGTGGGCGGTCAGCTGTTCGGCAACCTGGCGCGCCAACGCCGGCTCCAGCCCGCGATGGCGGTAGATCGCGGTCAACTCGTCCAGTTCGCTGTGCGGGTCTTCGTGCAGCTCGCGCTTCTCCATTGCCAGATCGGCATTTTCGGTATCGGCCTGGGTCTGTACCGACACATACTCGCCGGCGGCCATCGACATCGCGCCGGCCACGGTGCCGGCCACGCCGGTGGCCAGGATCGTGCTGGCCGAGGCGCCGCTGGCGGCCACGCCGACCACCAGGCCGGCGACCGAGACGATGCCATCGTTGGCGCCCAGTACGGCGGCCCGCAGCCAGCCGACGCGATCGGCACGGTGCAGCTCGGGATGTCGTGAATGGCGGCTCATGGCCCTGAGTGTACGAGGGTCAAGAGGGTGTCGGTAGGATGCTGAAACCCGTCACCGTCGCATGACGTAACGAGCCGCCACGCTATAGTGCGCCCTTGCGATGCAAGGCTCCCAGCCCCACATCCCCTGCCACCGTCCAGCGAGCCACCCCCTTGTCGAGCCCCAGCCACGTCGCCGATACGCCCATTACCGACCGCTCGCAACTGGTGGCGGAGATCGCCTCCGGCGAGAAGCCCCGTTCGCAGTGGCGCATCGGTACCGAGCACGAGAAGTTCGGGTTCCGCCTGGATGACCTGCGTCCGCCGACCTTCGATGGCGAGCGCGGCATCGAGGCCCTGCTCAACGGCCTGGTCCGCTTCGGCTGGACGCCGGTGCAGGAGAACGGCAACACCATCGCCCTGCTGCGTGATGGCGCCTCGGTGACCCTGGAGCCGGCGGGCCAGCTGGAGCTGTCCGGCGCGGCGCTGGAAACCATTCACCAGACCTGCGTGGAAACCGGCACCCACCTCAATGAAGTGGCGCAGGTGGCCGGCGAACTGCAGCTGGGTTTCCTCGGCATGGGCTTCCAGCCGAAGTGGACGCGCGATGAAATGCCGTGGATGCCCAAGGGCCGCTACAAGATCATGCGCTCGTACATGCCCAAGGTCGGTTCGCTCGGCCTGGACATGATGACCCGCACCTGCACCGTGCAGGTGAACCTGGATTACGCCAGCGAAGCGGATATGGTGAAGAAGTTCCGTGTGTCGTTGGCGCTGCAGCCGATCGCCACCGCACTGTTCGCCGACTCGCCGTTCACCGAGGGCAAGCCGAACGGCTACCTCAGCTACCGCTCGCACATCTGGACCGATACCGATGCCGACCGTACCGGCATGCTCGACTTCGTGTTCGAGGACGGCTTCGGTTACGAGCGCTATGTCGACTACCTGCTCGATGTGCCGATGTATTTCTCCTACCGCGATGGCATCTACCACGATGCCAGCGGGCAGAGCTTCCGCGACTTCATGCAGGGCAAGCTGCCGATGCTGCCGGGCCAGCTGCCGACCCTGCGCGACTGGTCGGACCACACCACGACCGCGTTCCCGGAAGTGCGGTTGAAGAAGTATCTGGAAATGCGCGGTGCCGATGGTGGCCCGTGGAGCCGCCTGTGTGCGCTGCCGGCCTTCTGGGTGGGCCTGCTGTACGACGACACGGCGCTGGATGCGGCGTGGGATCTGGTGCGTGACTTCAGCCTGGCCGAGCGCCATGCGCTGCGTGATGGCGTGCCCAAGCACGCGATGGGCCTGCCGTTCCGCGGTGGCACCGTGCGCGACCTCGCCCGCGAGGCGGTGAAGATTTCGGTGGATGGGCTCAAGCGCCGTGCGGCGCGCAATGCCGATGGCCAGGATGAAAGCAAGTTCCTGGACGTGCTGCAGGAAATCGTCGAGTCCGGCCTGACCCCAGCCGAGCGCAAGCTGGCGCTGTTCCATGGCCGCTGGCACGGTGACGTGGATCCGGTGTTCCGCGAGTTCGCGTACTGAAAATGCGCCCGCCGGGCATGGCCCGGCGCTACCCGCCACGAATCCGGTAGCGCCGGGCCATGCCCGGCGGGTGGCGTACGCAAAAAAAACCCCGGCAATGCCGGGGTTTCTTCATTCCATCAGCGCAGCGATCAGGCCTTGATGGTGGCCATGTCGATCACGAAGCGGTAGCGCACATCGTTCTTGGCCATGCGCTCCCAGGCTTCGTTGACGTTCTTGATGTCGATCATCTCCACGTCGCTGACGATGCCGTGCTCGGCGCAGAAGTCCATCATCTCCTGGGTTTCGGCCATGCCGCCGATCGCCGAGCCGGTCAGGTTCCTGCGACCGAAGATCACGCTGCCACCGGTCAACGGCGGGTCCAGTTCGGTCAGCACACCGACCAGGCACATGGTCGCTTCGCGCTTGAGCAGGCCCATGTACGGGTTGGTGTCATGGCTGACCGGGATGGTGTTGAGCAGGAAGTCGAAGCTGCCGGCATGCGCCTTCATCTGCTCGGCATCGCGCGAAACCAGCACTTCGTCAGCGCCCAGGCGCTTGGCATCGGCACCCTTTTCCGGGGTGGTGGTGATCATCACCACGTGCGCGCCGAGCGCCTTGGCGAACTTCACGCCCATGTGGCCGAGGCCACCCAGACCGATCACGCCGACCTTTTGGCCCGGGCCGACCTTCCAGTGGCGCAGCGGCGACCAGGTGGTGATGCCGGCGCACAGCAGCGGCGCGGCTGCCTTCAGGTCCAGCGTTTCGGAGACCTTGACCACGAAGCGCTGCTCGACCACCACGTGGTCGGAATAGCCGCCGTAGGTCGGTGCGCCGCTTTCACGCTCGCGGCCGTTGTAGGTCCAGGTCGCACCTTCGGCGCAGTACTGCTCCAGGTCGTGCTGGCAGGCATCGCAATGGCGGCAGGAGTCGACCATGCAGCCGACACCGGCGTGGTCGCCGACCTTGAAGCGGGTGACCTCGCTGCCGACTTCGGTGACCCGGCCGATGATCTCGTGGCCCGGCACCATCGGGTAGATCGAGCCACCCCAGTCGTCGCGGGCCTGGTGCAGGTCGGAATGGCAGATGCCGCTGTACAGGATCTCGATGCGCACATCGTTCGGGCCAACCGCGCGGCGCTCGAATTCGAAGGGCACCAGCGGGTCGGTATGGGTGTGGGCGGCGTAACCACGGGCGAGGGACATGGGGAATCCTTGGCAGGGTTTGTCGAAAGGCGTTTTACAATACGCTCCGTACCTCGGGGTAAGAAGCGTATATATCGGCATGATTCATCAAGGCAGACTGCACAATCATGGCCACTGACAACCTGACCCACCTGGCCGCCTTCGCTGCGGTCGCCCGCCACCGCAGTTTCCGCCGCGCCGGTGCCGAACTGGCCCTGTCGACCTCGGCGGTGAGCTATGCGATCCGCGCGCTGGAGGAACGGCTGGGGGTGGGCCTGTTCCACCGTACCACCCGCAGCGTGGCCCTGACCGAGGCCGGGCAGCGCCTGCTGGAGCGCCTGCAGCCGGCGCTGGGGCAGGTGCATGACGCGCTGGAGGAAATGAACCACTTCCGCGCGGTACCGGCCGGCCTGCTGCGGATCAATGCGACGCGGGCGGCGGTGGCGACCCAGTTGGGGCCGCGGCTGGCGCGGTTCCTGCACGCGCATCCGGACGTACGGGTGGAGCTGACCGAGAACGATGGCCTGGTCGATATCGTTGCCGAGGGCTACGACGCTGGCGTACGCCTGCACGAGTTCGTACCCGAGGACATGGTGGCGGTGCCGATGGGGCCGCCGCTGCGCGGATTGATTGTCGGTTCACCCGAGTACCTGCGGCGCCGGCCGGCCCCGCAGCATCCGCGCGACCTGGCCGCGCACGAGTGCGTACGTTTCCGTTTCGCCAGCGGCCATCTGTACAAGTGGCAGTTCGAACGCGATGGCCAGACCCTGGAGATCGACGTACCGGGTCGGCTGACGCTGTGCGAGCAGGGCACCGTGGTTGGCGCGGTGCTCGATGGCATCGGCCTGGCCTATGTGCTGGAAGACACCGCGCGGCCGTATCTGGACGACGGCCGACTGGTGGCGGTGCTGGAAGACTGGAGCGAACCGTTCGCCGGGTTTGCGCTGTACTACCCGAAACAGCGGCAGATGCCCGGTGCGCTGCGTGCGTTCGTGGACATGCTGCGCGAGTGAATGGCGATCACCCGCATCAGTAGATCCACGCCATGCGTGGATTGGCGCCCGCTACGCAGCCAGCAATTCATTCGACCAGCGCGTCATACCCTGCATCGCTGAACTGGATCAGGCAGAAGCCATGGCCGAACGGATCGGACAGCACGGCGATCGTTCCCCAGCGGCGTTCGCGGATGGGACGTTCGAGCGCGGCTCCGGCCACAACCGCGCGGGCAAGCGCAGCATCGATGTCAGCGACCACCCAGTCCAGATGCACGGGCGTCCAGTGGCGCTCGTAATCGCGCACATCGCCGTCTTCGGTCGCTGCGCTGCCGGCATCGTTCTGCAGCAGGTACAGCGGCGTGGGGCCACCGAGCAGTTCCAGCGCACCGGGGCCAAGGCGGCGGCCGACCCGCAGGTCGAAGGCTGCGGTGTAGAAGATTTCAGCGGCAGCAAGATCGGGCACGTCGAGGTTGACGATGAACGAAGTGGTGACGGAGTTCATGGAGACTTTCGTCATGTTGTTGGGCACGGATGTGCGGTCTAGGATCGAACTGTAGTTCAGGACCGGAGTGCCCGGTCGTTGCGATCGGTGGCCTCGTTGCCAGGGAGGATTCCATGCGGGATCTGGAAGTGGAAGCGCGAGTACGCAAGCTGGAGCGACGGGCAGGCCGATGGCGCTGGCTGCTGGTAGCTACCCCCGTCCTATTGATGGCGATTGTGCTGGCCGGTCGCGGTTTTGCCAGGCTGGAGGTCGGCATTGTTCCGGAGATCCGCACCCAACGCCTGATCGTGCTTGATCAGGAAGGGCGCAAGCGGGTGGAGATCGGTGAGGACGCGCCGGATCTGGACATCAAGCGCAATGCCCGGGTGGCGGGGTTGATCATCTTCGATGGCAATGAACAGGAACGCGGAGGCATGGTCACCGCCGACGATGGCAGCGCTACGGTTGCCCTGGATGCGCCGCGTGGCGTCGGCTATCGCGTGTCAGATCGGGCCGGAATGAAAGTGGGAGCGGACGGTTCGGCGCTCATCGGTGTCCTGTCCAATGCCGGGGGCTTTGCCGCAAGGCTGATCGCGCAGGGGGCGGAAGGACAGTTGGAGGTGAGCCGCGTGGATTCCACCGAAGGCCGAGCATCCACCCGTGTGATCCACGTGAAGGCTGATAGCAGGTGACGGAACAACCACAGGCGCAAACAGGGAGCGCAACATGCATGAGCAGGATATAGCCGTACGCTTGGAACGCCTGGAACACAGGCTGCGCCGCAGGAATCTGCTTGCTGCCTCGATGTTCGCGCTGGGCGCATCGTTGGCCCTGATCGGGACCAGCGTAGCCACGCCCGATGCCGGCGTAGTGCCGGAGATCCGTACCTACAAGTTGACCGTGCTCGACAGTGAAGGGCGCACGCGCGTGCAGATTGCCGAGGATGCCAGTGACATTGCCCGCAACTCACGCGCAACGGGCATGACCATCTACGATGCGCAGGGCGATGAGCGCGGTGGCATCGGCACCATGGCCAACGGCAGCGCGGTAATGGCGTTGGATGCACCGGTTGGCGTGGGATACAAGGTTCGCGATCGGGCGGGCATGAAAGTCGCGCCCGATGGCACCGCCGTGATCACGGCACTGTCCAACGAGGGCAGCTTTGCCGCCAGCCTGGTGGCGCAGGGCAACCAGGGGCGGCTTGAGCTGAGCCGCAAGGACTCGGCCAGGGGCGAGATCAGCACCCGTGTGCTGACCTTTGATTCGGACTCGACGAAGGTCGAGAAGGCGCCGTGATGTGTTCGGTGGCGAATGGCGCGCCGCATCCACGCGTGGCGTGGATCTACGGGGCCGGCGGGTAGTCGAGGTAGCCCTCGCTGCCGCCGCCGTAATAAGTGCTGCGGTCGGGGATGGCCAGCGGGACATCGCGCTGCAGGCGCTCGACCAGATCCGGGTTGGCGATGAACGGTTGGCCGAAGGCGGCCAGATCGATGATGCCTTCCTCGACCAGGCGCAGGGCGCGTTCGCGGGTCATGCCGCCGGCCAGGATCACCGTACCGCCATAGGCCTGCTTGAAGGCCTTGAGGAAGGCCTCGCCGATCGCCGGTGCGCCGTGCAGGTAGTTGTTGTTCAGATGCACATAGGCCAGCCCGCGCTTGCCCAGTTCCTCGGCCAGGTACAGATAGCTGGCTTCGTTTTCCGCATAGGCGGGCATGTCGAAGACCTGGCTGTTCGGCGCAAGGCGCACGCCGATGCGGTGCGCGCCGATGCGCGCGGCCATCGCATCCACGGTGTCCAGGATCAGCCGCGCGCGGTTGCGCAGCGAACCGCCGTACACGTCTTGCCGGTCATTGGTGACCGGGTTGAGGAACTGCTCGAACAGATAGCCGTTTGCCGCATGCAGTTCGATGCCATCGAAGCCGGCGGCGATCGCGTTGTCGGCACCCTGCACGAAGTCGGCGACGATGCCCGGCACTTCTTCCGTGCTGAGTGCACGCGGCGGCGTCGGATCGGCATGGCCACGGCTGCCGTCGTCCAGGTACACGAACGAGGTGTTCTTCGGATCGCTCGCCACCGGCCGCGTGCCGGCGCTTACCGGCTGGCCGCCGTCGGGCTGCAGCGAGGCGTGTGACATGCGGCCGACGTGCCACAGCTGCGCGAAGATCGCGCCCTGCGCAGCGTGTACGGCGTCGGTGACAAGCGTCCAACCGGCCACCTGCTCGGCCGACCAGATGCCCGGCACGTCGATGTAACCCTGGCCCTGCGCCGACACCGGCGTGCCTTCGCTGATGATCAGGCCGGCGCTGGCGCGCTGCCGGTAATACTGGGCGGTCAGCGCATTGGCGACGGCGCCGGGGTTGCGGGCGCGGGTCATCGGCGCCATCGCGATGCGGTTGTGCAGGGGTAGTCCAGCGAGGTCGAAGGGGCGGAACAGGGCGGCGGTCATGTCAGTCATCTCGGAGCGGGGGAGGGCGCCAACGGCGCGACAGCACCATGATGGAGTTGACATGTGGGCACATAAAGGCGGTAGATTTCCCGTCAGGCGGGACAATCTGTCCCCAATGAGCGAGCCTGTCGATGCTTCCCGTCGAATCCCTGAATGGCCTGGCGACCTTCGTCACCACGGCGCGCTCGGCCACCTTCACCGAGGCCGCCGACGCGCTGGGCATCTCCCGCTCGGCGGTCGGCAAGGCCATCGCCCGGCTGGAAACGAGGCTGGGCGTGCGCCTGTTCCATCGCACCACCCGGCGCATCGCGCTGACCACCGACGGCGAGGCGTACTACGCCTCCTGCGCCGCGGCCCTGGATGAAATCGCGGCGGCCGAAGCCTGCCTGGGCTCGGCTGCGCATCTGCCGAGCGGCCGCCTGCGCATCGACATGCCGTCCTCGTTCGGGCGGCTGGTGGTGCTGCCGGTACTGCTGCGCATGTGCAATGAACACCCGGACCTGCAGTTGACGATGACCTTCACCGATCACTTCGTTGACCCGGTGGAAGAGGGCATCGACCTGCTGATCCGCTTTGGCGGCCTGCATCACGCCGAGCACCTGGTCGCGCGCAAGCTGGCCAGCCAGCGCCTGGTGACCTGCGCGTCGCCGGCCTACCTGCAGGCCTATGGTGTGCCGCAGACGCTGGACGAACTGCGCGACCATCGCAGCGTGGTCGGCTTCCGTCATGGCCAGTCGGTGGCGTGGCGGATCGGCAGCGAGGGCACCAACGGCAGCTTCATCCCCAGTGCCACGCACCAGCTCAACGATGGCGATGCGGTGATCGAGGGGGCGATCGCCGGGTTGGGGATCTGCCAGATGCCGATGTCTCTGGTGCGCCATCACCTGGAATCCGGTGCGTTGCAGTCGGTACTGGACCACTGCACGCAGCACCATGTGGACATCCACGCGCTGTGGCCACAGACGCGGCATCTGCGGCCGAAGGTGCGTTACGTGGTGGAAGAGCTGACCCGGCTGGCCGCAGAGGGGGCGTTCGATTGAGGTCCGGATCGGCTCCTGTATACTATCCCCCAGTATAGTTCCGAGGCCGGCCCACGATGCCGCACTCTCCCGAAGAGAAAAAGAAGGTTCTGGCCCGCGTGCGCCGCATCCGCGGCCAGTGCGATGCGCTGGACCGCGCGCTGGAAGCCGGCGCCGACTGCGGGCCGGTGCTGCAGCAGATCGCCGCCATCCGTGGCGCGGTCAACGGCCTGATGTCCGAAGTGATGGAAGCGCACCTGCGCGAGGAGTTCGGCCAGCCCGCCGCCTCCGATGAACAACGCGCCGAACGCGTGCGCGACATGAGTGCGTTGATCCGCTCGTACCTGAAATGAACGACGGCGCGACACAGCGCCGCGCATCCTGTTTTCCGCAAGCCCTTTCTGGAGAGTGCCATCATGAAATCCCGTGCCGCCGTCGCCTTTGGTCCCGGCCAGCCCCTGCAGATCGTCGAGATCGACGTCGCCCCGCCGAAGGCGGGCGAAGTGCTGGTCAAGATCACCCACACCGGTGTCTGCCACACCGATGCGTTCACCCTGTCCGGCGATGATCCGGAAGGCCTGTTCCCGGTGGTGCTGGGCCATGAAGGCGCCGGCATCGTGGTGGAGGTGGGCGAGGGCGTGACCAGCGTCAAGCCGGGTGACCACGTCATTCCGCTGTACACCGCCGAATGTGGTGAATGCCTGTTCTGCAAGAGCGGCAAGACCAATCTGTGCGTGTCGGTGCGTGCCACCCAGGGCAAGGGCGTGATGCCCGATGGCACCAGCCGCTTCAGCTACAACGGCGAGCCGATCTACCACTACATGGGCTGCTCGACCTTCAGCGAATACACCGTCGTTGCCGAGGTGTCACTGGCGAAGATCAACCCGGACGCGAACCCGGAGCATGTCTGCCTGCTCGGCTGCGGCGTGACCACCGGCATCGGCGCGGTGCACAACACCGCCAAGGTGCAGGAAGGCGACAGCGTGGCCGTGTTCGGCCTGGGCGGCATCGGCCTTGCGGTCATCCAGGGTGCGCGCCAGGCCAAGGCCGGGCGCATCATCGCGGTGGACACCAACCCGTCCAAGTTCGAGCTGGCCCGCGAATTCGGCGCCACCGACTGCATCAACCCGAAGGACTTCGACAAGCCGATCCAGCAGGTGATCGTGGAGATGACCACCTGGGGCGTGGACCACAGCTTCGAGTGCATCGGCAACGTCAACGTGATGCGTGCGGCGCTGGAATGCGCCCACCGTGGCTGGGGCCAGAGCGTGGTGATCGGCGTGGCCGGTGCCGGGCAGGAAATCTCCACCCGCCCGTTCCAGCTGGTCACCGGCCGCAAGTGGATGGGCACCGCGTTCGGTGGCGTGAAGGGCCGCAGCCAGCTGCCGGGCATGGTCGAAGACGCGATGAAGGGCGATATCGAGCTGGCCCCGTTCGTCACCCACACCATGGACCTGGACAAGATCAACGAAGCCTTCGACCTGATGCATGAAGGCAAGTCGATCCGTTCGGTCGTCCACTACTGAGCCGCGCCGGGCGGTAGGCGCTTGCCTGCCGTCCCTCGGGAGGAAACCTCATGGAACGTATCGAACACCGCGCCTGTGCCGGCGGTTGGCAGGATGTCTACCGCCATCATTCCACCACGCTGGGCTGCGACATACAGTTCGCCGTGTACCTGCCGCCGCAGGCGGAAACCCGGAAGCTGCCGGTGCTGTACTGGCTGAGCGGACTGACCTGCACCGAGCAGAACTTCATCACCAAGGCCGGCGCGCAGCGCTATGCGGCCGAGCACGGCGTGATCATCGTCGCCCCGGACACCAGCCCGCGTGGCGATGACGTGGCCGATGCCGAGGGCTATGACCTGGGCAAGGGCGCGGGTTTCTATCTCAACGCCACACAGCAGCCGTGGGCCAAGCACTACCGCATGCACGACTACGTCGCTCACGAGCTGCCGGCGTTGATCGAGGCGGGTTTCCCGGCAACCGACGCACGGGGCATCAGTGGCCATTCGATGGGCGGCCATGGCGCGCTGGTGATCGCGCTGCGCAACCCCGGCCGCTACCGCAGCGTGTCGGCGTTCTCGCCGATCGTGGCACCCAGCCACGTGCCGTGGGGGCAGAAGGCATTCGCCGCCTACCTCGGTGACAACCCGGCCGACTGGGCGCAGTGGGATGCCTGCGAACTGGTGGCCCACGCCAGCGAGCGCCTGCCGCTGCTGGTTGACCAGGGCGAGGGGGATGAGTTCCTGCACAGCCAGCTGCAGCCGCAGCGCCTGCAGCAGGCCTGCGATGCTGCCGGTCATCCGCTGAGCCTGCGCCTGCAGCCCGGCTACGATCACAGCTATTACTTCATCGCCAGCTTCATCGGCGAGCACATCGCCCACCACGCCCGCGCGCTGTACGCCTGACGTTTTGCTGGTCGTGCCGGCCGCTGGCCGGCAACCTGCAGACCCGTGATTCCCTGGAGTTGCCGGCCAGCGGCCGGCACGACCAGAGCGTGTGCCCGGAGTGCCGTTTTGCCGCAGTGGATCACGCCGCTGTGGCGTGCCGGCGCGCTATCGTGCCGCCATACGGCCTTGCGCATGGGGGATGCATGCTGGTTGTGCTGGCGCTGATGTTCCTGATCTGCCATGGCGTGGTCGTGGCGTTCTGGCCGGGTGCGGCCGGTGAGGGGTCGTTCGTGTTCCTGACCGTGGCACCCCTGCTGGCGGCTGCGGCCTGCCTGTGGCGTGGCCAGCGCGACCGTGCTGCGCTGGGCTGGCGTGCCACTGCAGTGGCGCTGCTGCTCTGGGCCGGTGGCATGGCTTTCAACATGGCCGACGCACTGGGCGCCGGACGGGCCGACATCACCCCGCGCGCCAGCCTGCTGCTGTATGTGCTGTACGGTGTGCCGCTGGTGTTCATCCTGGCCCGCGCCCGTCGCGAACGCTGGACGATCAGCCTGATCGACGGCGTGATGGCGGCCCTGCTGGGCGTGTTGTTCTTCGTGCATACCCAGTCCTTCGCCGACCGCATCGATATTGACGACCAGGCGATGGCGCACATGCAGCGCATGTTCGACATCCAGAACCTGTGCATCGCCGGTTTCGCGGTGGTGCGCTGGGTCGCCGGCGATGCGCCTGAACGGCGCAGCTTCTACCGCGCGCTGGCGCTGTATGCGCTGTCCTATCTGCTGGTTGCGTTCTACATCAATCACTACACCGCCGAGCAGTCGTTCGGCGCCTACAACGATCTGCTGATCGACCTGCCGTTCCTGCTGCTGGCGCTGCTGGCGCTGCGCCAGGCACCCGCACCGGGCTTCGTGCTGCATCCTCGCCTGCTGCGATTGGTGCAGGCCGGTGGACCGATCATCCTGCCCTTGTTGCTGCTGGTGGTCGGCACCCTGGTGGTGGACCACGCGCGGCCGTTGGCGCTGACCGGGTTCGTGGTGGCAACGCTGGGCTTCAGCCTGCGCAGCACGTTGCTGCAGCTCGACCTGCTGGAACGACAGGCCGGCCTGGATCAGATGGCGCGGCAGGATGGCCTGACCGGCGTAGCCAATCGCCGTCAGTTCGATACGCTGCTGCTGGCCGAATGGAACCGGGCGCGCCGCAGCGGCAGCGAACTGGCATTGCTGCTGGTGGACATCGACCATTTCAAGGCATTCAACGATCAGCACGGTCATCCTGCCGGCGATCGCTGCCTGCAGGCGGTGGCCGCGGTGCTGCAGGCCACCGCCGGGCGCGCGGCCGACAGTGTGGCGCGCTATGGCGGTGAGGAATTCGCGGTGATCGTGCCCGGCAGCCCACTGTCGGGTGTGCTGGCGCTGGCCGAGCGCCTGCGCGAGGCGGTGGAAGCGCTGCCGCTGCCGGAAGGCCGGGTCAGCATCAGCGTGGGCGTGGGTTACCTGCATCCGCCGGCGCTGGCCACCGCCGAACAGTTGCTGGCCGATGCCGATGCCGGCCTGTACGCGGCCAAGCGTGCGGGCCGCAACCAGGTGATCCTGCACGCACACGTGCTGGACGACGACGGGGGCGCGCACGACACGCTGGACTGTTGAGCATGGCTGCGCGACTGCCACGGCAGGAAAGTGCGTGGTTGATCGGGGCTGGCGCGACCGCCCGGTCGGATCCAGCAGGCGCAGGCGCTGTCGGCCAGCGGCCGGCACTACCCTGGCAGGCAGCCCGCGTCAGGCCGCCGCAGGCCAGTACATCGCCATGGTGGCGATACCTACGGATCACGTGTTTCCACCAGCACCGGGCAAGGCGCATGGTCGATCGTCCATTGCCCCACCGAGGGCTCGAACAGGCGCTGCAGGCGTGACAGATGGCGGTGGCCGATGACGATCAGGTCGCATTGCAGGCGACGCGCCTGCGCGCTGATCACTTCGCCAGGATCGCCGGAAGGCAGCTGTGCGATGGCGTCCACGCCGCGCTCGCGCAGCTCGGCCAGGGCGTCGGCCAGTACCGCTTCGGCATGCGCCTGCTGCCGGGCGGCGGCGGGATACTCACGGCGGTCGGCATCGGTGGCACCAGCGGCCAGTGCGAATTCGGGGTCAAGCACGCACAGCAGGTGCAGGCGGCTGCGGGGGCCGGCCATGGTGGCGGCCAGGTCCAGCACGCGGTCGTGCTGGGGGCCGCCATCAAGCGCGACCAGCAGGGTGTTGAACATGGAAAGCTCCTTTGCAGGGCGCCGATGGTCGCTGATGTCGTCGCGCGCACCCATGCCGTGCGCCGCAGTCAATGCGTGCGTACAACGCAATTCTGGATGATCTGGATTGCAGTAGAGTCATCCCATTTGCGGGAGACTGCCATGCCCTTGCCGGACCTGAACCTGTTGCTGGCACTGGATGTGCTGATCGACGAATGCAGCGTGGCGGCCGCTGCGCGACGGATGAATCTCAGTGCGCCGGCGATGAGCCGTACCCTGGGCCGGGTACGGGTGGCCCTGGGTGATCCGGTGCTGGTGCGCGCCGGCCGTGGGCTCGCCCCCACGCCACGCGCGCTGGAACTGCGTGAGCAGGTGCGCGATGTGATCGAGCAGGCACACCGCGTGTTCAATGCGGGCCGCGAGGTCGACATGGCCACGCTGGAACGAACGTTCAGCGTGCGCGCCAACGATGTGTTCATCGGCAGCTAT
Source organism: Stenotrophomonas sp. 1278 (assembly GCF_029892765.1). Lineage (NCBI taxonomy): Bacteria > Pseudomonadati > Pseudomonadota > Gammaproteobacteria > Lysobacterales > Lysobacteraceae > Stenotrophomonas > Stenotrophomonas sp. 1278. The sequence continues at coordinate 124,540 of NZ_JARXWD010000009.1, read as the reverse complement.
GGCGGCCGCCTGCGTGATGTCTTCCGCCAGCAGGCACCGCGCTGCATGCTGCGCTTCGTGCCCGAAGGCGATACCGATGACGATGCGATGGTGCAGGGGCGGATCGACCTGTACATCAGCACGGCCGGCAAGCACAGCCCGGAAACCAAGGTGCAGCACCTGTTCACCACCTCGCTGCTGGGCGCGGCACGCGAGGACCATCCGTTGTTCGACGGCGACATCAGTGTCGAGCGCTTCGCCGCGTGCGACCACATCGCCGTGTCCCGGCGCGGGCTTGCGCATGGCCCGATCGACGAAGAGCTGGCAGCGCTTGGCCTGCAACGACGGGTGGCAGTGGTCATCCCTACCTTCCACGGCGCGATCTTTGCTGCCGCCGATTCGGACCTGGTGCTGCCGCAGATGCCAAGCGTGATGCTCGACCGCATCACCCGCATGGGCCTGCCGCTGCGGATGTTCCCGCTGCCGGTGCCGGTGCGGACCGTAGCGCTGGTGCAGGCCTGGCACCCACGCATGGACAACGACCCGGCCCACCAGTGGCTGCGGCGGGCGATCAAGGGCATGTGCGATTCGGTCGAGGCGGCCCACCACTGATTGCCCGCGGGCGTGCGCCGGACGCACGCCTGCGATGCCGGGCACGCCATTTTTCGCAGGCAACGGCCTTTCTAGACTGCGCTCCCGAAAGTTCCACCGAGCGCAATCCAATGTCTCCATATATGCCGTGTACTGCACGGATCGGCAGTCGGCAGTGAGCACGCCGGCCGCCATGCCCGCGGCGCCGGCAGTGCCCCGGCCCGTCGCTGCCCCCGGCTTCGACCGGCGCATCCTGGTTGGGCTGTGCGGTGTGCTGCTGGCAGTGCTGGTGTCGGGTTTCAACGAGAACGTCACCAAGGTCGCGCTGGCCGACATCCGCGGTGCGATGGGTTTCAGCGTCGATGACGGCAGCTGGATCGTGGCGCTGTACAGCGCCATGTCGGTCAGCGCGATGGCATTCGCACCGTGGTGCGCAGCCACCTTCTCGCTGCGCCGCTTTGCGCTGGCGATGATCGGCGGCTTCATGGTGCTGGGCGTGCTGTGCCCGCTCGCCCCCAACCTGCAGACCTTTCTGCTGCTGCGCGCATTGCAGGGCCTGTGTGGGGGCGCGCTGCCGCCGCTGCTGATGAGCGTGGCGCTGCGCTTCCTGCCGCCGGGCATCAAGCTGTACGGCCTGGCCGCCTACGCACTGACCGCCACCTTCGGCCCGAGCATGGGCACTCCGCTGGCCGCATTCTGGGTGGAGCAGGTGGGCTGGCACTGGGCGTTCTGGCAGATCGTGCCGTATTGCCTGGCGGCGATGGCGATGGTCGGCTGGGGCCTGCCACAGGATCCCCTGCGGCTGGAGCGCTTCGCACAGTTCGACGGCGTCGGCCTGATGCTCGGCCTGCCGGCGCTGGTGCTGCTGGTACTGGGCCTGGTGCAGGGCCCGCGCCTGAACTGGTTCGACTCGTCGTTGATCACGCTGATGCTGGGTGGTGGTGCGGGTCTGCTGGTGCTGTTCTTCATCAACGAGTGGTTCCATCCACTGCCGTTCTTCAAGCTGCAGCTGCTGGCCAACCGCAACCTCAGCTACTCGCTGATTACCCTCGGTGGCGTGCTGTTCGTGCTGCTGGCGGTGATCTCCATTCCTTCCGGCTTCCTCGCCAGCGTGCAGGGCTATCGCCCACAACAGACCGCGCCGATGCTGCTGTGGGTGGCGGTGCCGCAGGTCATCGCGCTGCCGTTGGTCGCCGCACTGCTGAACATCCGTGCGATCGATTGCCGTTGGGTGCAGGCCACCGGCCTGGCCCTGCTGGGGCTGGCCTGCTGGCTGGGCGCGCATCTGGACGTCAGCTGGATACGCGACAACTTCCTGTGGGTACAGCTGCTGCAGGTGTTTGCGCAGCCGATGGCGGTGCTGCCGTTGCTGATGCTGGCCACCGGCGGCCTGGCGCCACAGGACGGCCCCTTTGCCTCGGCGTGGTTCAACACGGTCAAGGGCTTTGCTGCGGTGCTGGCCAGCGGCGTGCTGGAAGCGGTCGCGCAGGGACGCCGCCATTTCCACTCCACCGTGCTGGTCGAGCGGCTTGGCGAACAGCCGTGGCTGGCCGAAGGGCCGCAGCTTGGCGCGCGCCTGCATGCGCAGGTGCAGGCGTTGACCTCGGCCGATCTCTACCTGCTGGTCGCGTTGGTCGCGCTGGCCTTCATTCCCCTCATTGCCTGGATGCCCACCCGCATCCATCCGCCACGTGCCGTGGCCTGATCCCCTTCGCAGGAACTCCCCCATGACAATCAATCGAACGTATCTCAACGCCGGCCTCGGCCTGGGCGTACTGCTTCTGGCCGGTGGTGCCTGGCTGCTGCTGCGCGATGGCCGCCACCAGACCACCAACAACGCCTATGTGGTCGCCGACTACACCGTGGTCGCACCGAAGATCGCTGGCTTCGTCAGCGCGGTGGAAGTGCAGGACAACCAAGCGGTGAAGGCCGGTGACGTGCTGGCCCGCATCGATGACCGCGACTACCAGGTCGCGTTGCTGGCCGCCCGCGCCGACCTGGCCAATGCGCGCGCGCAGCTGGCCAACGCGCAGGCGGCGCTGGCACAGCAGGGCTCGCTGATCGAACACGCCCAGGCGAGTATGGATGTCAGCCGCGCCGAACTGACCCTGGCCAGCGCCGACCAGCAGCGTTACCGCGAGCTGGCCCGCGACGGTGCCGGTACCGTGCAGAACGCGCAGCAGGCGCAGTCGAAGCAGGCCGTGGCCAGTGCACATCTGCAACAGGGACAGGCCGCGTTGTCGACCGCACGCCAGCGCACCGACATCCTCGCTGCCGGGGTGCAGGCCGCACAGGCGGCCGTGCAGCGCGCCGAAGCCGCACAGGCGCGCGCCGAACTGGATCTTTCGCACACCGAGCTGCGTGCACCGATCGATGGCGTGGTGGGACGCCGCGCAGTGCGCGTCGGCGCCTACCTGACCCCGGGCACGCCGGTGGCCGCGGTGGTGCCGCTGCAGCGCGCCTTCGTGGTCGCCAACTTCCAGGAAACGCAGATGACCCGCATGCAGCCGGGGCAGCAGGTCGAACTGACGGTGGATGTATTTCCCGGCACGCGGCTGCGCGGCCATATCGACAGCATCGCCCCGGCCACTGGCGTGACGTTCGCCGCGGTGGCGCCGGAAAACGCGACCGGCAACTTCACCAAGGTGGTGCAGCGCATTCCAGTGAAGATCGTGCTGGAGCCGGAGCAGGCATTGCTGGGCCAACTGCGGGCCGGCATGTCGGTGGAAGCCAGCGTGGATCTGCAGCGTCCGCAGCGGGTGCAGAGTGCACAGCGCGAGCGGCACCGCACGGGCGGGGAAGGCGCATGATCCGCGTATTCCCGCGTGGACTGGCTGCAGCGGCACTGTGCACGGCGTTGACCGCCTGCACGCTGGGCCCGGACTTCGTGCGCCCGCAGGCCGAACTGCCCACGCAGTGGCAGGGCGAAGCGGTGGCTTCAGCTGCGCTGGATGACGACGCCAGGTGGTGGTCCGGTTTCGATGATCCGCTGCTGGGGCAACTGGCGACGCAGGTACTGCAGGCCAATCTCGACCTGCAGCTGGCCGCCAACCGGGTGCAGCAGAGCCGCGCCGCGCGTGGCGTCACCGCGGCCGACCGGCTGCCCAGCGTCGGCGCCACTGCCAGTGGCGTACGCGCGCGCAACAGCGAGGTAGGCCTGAACGATCCGTCCGGTAATGGCGGTCGCGATGACTATGGGCTGTTCCAGGCCGGCATCGGCATGAGCTGGGAACTGGATCTGTGGGGACGCGTACGCCGTCAGGTGGAAGCGGCCGACGCACGCGTGCAGATGGCTGAGGAAGATGCACACGCGGTGCGCATCGCGCTGCTGGCCGAGACCGCGCGTGATTACCTGCAGTTGCGCGCGACGCGCCAGCTGCTGGCCATCACCGAGGACAACCTCAGCATCGCCCACGACATCAAGCGGCTGACCGAAGCGCGCCAGCGCCAGGGCGTGGCCAGCACGTTGCAGGTCTCCAGTGCGGCGGCGCAGGTCGCTTCGCTGCAGGCCCGCATTGCGCCGCTGCGGCACCGCGAATCGCAGCTGCGCAATGCACTCGCGTTCCTGCTGGCACAGCCGCCGCAGGCGCTGGACGCGCAGCTGCAGAGCGCGCGCCGCGATTGGCCCGCGTTGCCGACCATGGCCGTGGGCGTGCCCAGTGAACTGGCCGAGCGTCGCCCGGATGTCCGCCGTGCCGAGGCTGCGCTGCATGCTGCCACGGCGGGAATTGGCGTGGCCAAGGCCAGCTTCCTGCCGCGCATCACCTTGAATGGCGATGCCGGTTTCCAGGCCAGGCAGCTGGATGATCTGGATGGCTGGAACGCGCATCGCTTCAGTATCGGCCCGTCGATCAGCCTGCCGATCTTCCAGGGCGGACGCCTGAAGGCCAACCTGGCGCTGAGCAGGCTGCAGCAGCAACAGGCGGCCCTGCAGTTCCGCCGTACCGTGCTGCAGGCCTGGCATGAAGTGGACGATGCCATCGACGGCTATGCCGCCGAACAGCAGCGTGCCGCGCAGCTGCACGTGGCGGTGGATGAGAGCGAGACGGCGCTGGGTGCGGCGCGTCGGCAGTACCAGGCCGGCGTGGTCGACATGCTGGATGTATTGAGCACCCAGCGCATCGCGCTGGACAACCAGGCCGCGCTGGCCAACAGCCAGGCGACCGCCGCGATTGCGCGCGTGGAGCTGTATCGCGCACTGGGCGGCGGTTGGTAAGACGCAGGATGGGTAGTGCCGGCCGCTGGCCGGCAGCTCGGCAAGGTGAAGCCGGTAGTGGCCAACCTTGGTTGGCACGTTCCAAAAGGCTGCCAACCAGGGTTGGCATTTACAGGAACGGGTCGGTCTTACCCATCACGGCTGGTCGGCAATCTCGCCGAAGAACCAATAGTCCTGTTCCAGCCCCTCGTGATCATCGGCAGGAGGGATGCATACCTGCACGCCGCGCTCTTCGATGCCGTTGGGCAGGGCGAGCCCCCATTCGGCAGCAAGGCTGCGCGAGGTGATGGCGGTGACCTGTCCATCTGCCGTGGTGGCGACATGTCCCTGGAAATAGTCTTCGTCCAGGTAAAGGCATACCTCGCTGGAGAACATGCCAGGCTGGGCGATGCAGCAGGTTATCCGCACACCTGCTTGCGAGGCCGGGCGCGACTGGATCAGGTTTGCGCAGGCATTGATCAGGGCCTGCGCGCAGGCGCGCTGCAAAGCCGGCGTCGATGAAGGACCTTCGATCAGGGCTGCGCGAGTGGGGATTTTGTAATGCCAATAACGGGCGTTGGTCTGCAGCTCTTCCGGAGTCGGAAATTCATCGACGAATCTCCCGGCCCAGCGCTTCAGGTAGCGGAGTCGCCGTGGAGCATCGCGCAGCTTCTTCTGGCCGCGAGTGCCTGGCCGGGTGATTGGGTCTGTGTTTCTCATCGCGCCAGTGTGCCAGTCACATGAGCGATGTGCTGGGAAGTGCCAACCAAGGTTGGCTCCTACCAAAGCACGGTCGTCATTACCGGGCTATTTGCGACAATTCGGAGGCGCAGAGTCGGTAGATCCCAACCTTGGTTGGCAGCCTTCAGGAAAGCGCCAACCAAGGTTGGCGCCTACCAGAGCCGGAACTCAGCGCACGTCGCGCAGTTCCCAGTGGTGCCCGGCCAGCAGGCGCAGGCGCTGCTTGAACACGTCACTGTCGATGCGGGTGGTGGCCACCAGGTTGATGCGCAGGTCCTTCTGCTCACCGGTCACGGTGGCCTCCGGATCGGTCGCGCCCCACTGCGGCTCCACCGCATCCGGGTCCGGCTGCTTGTCGCGCCAGCGCTCGAACAGGCTGCCATTGCGCAGCGCGTTCTGCAGTTCTTCGGCGAAGCCGGCAGCGCCCTGCGAATGGAAAGACAGGTCGGGGTCGTTGCCGCGGGCCTTGGACGGTTCGGGCAGGCTGATGTGGTACTGCGCAGGCATGTTGATCTCCTTGAGGTGCGGCTAGGCTGGCATAGGCGCGGTGGAATCGATGTGCAGATTCCAGAGCGCGGTTGGCCTTCATTCAAATCGATGCGGCCCATCGGCAAAACCCACGGTGACCGCGCCCTTGCCGACGTTGACCATGCCGGTCAGGCTCATCACCGATTCGTACACGGTCACCCCATGGCCGGCGCAGACCTCCTTCATCTGCGCATAGCCGGGCAGGGCACGCAGCTCGTCCAGTTCGCCGCCGTAGCTGACGCACACGGTCGGCGTCATCAGGCCGGCGCGTACGCGCTGGCCGACCACGCCGAACAGCTTCAGCACGGCATTGTCGAAACCCTTGATCTTCGCCACCGGCCCGGTCTGCCCGCGATAGCCATGCAACACCGGCTTGATGTCCAGCGCACTGCCCAGTGCGGCGCTGAGCAGGCCGACGCTGCGGTCGCCCTTGTGCCGGGCGCGGGCACGCATGTAGTACAGGTCGCGGGTGACCATGTAGCCGTGCACGTTGCCGGCCAGTTCTTCCAGGCGCTCGCGGATCTGCTGCACGCTGGCATCACTGGCGCGCAGGCGCACCGCTTCCACCGCCGTCACCGCCTGGGCGGCGAACAGGTTCTGGGTATCCAGCACGCGCAGCGCGAACGGCGAGTTGAAGCCGGCCGCCTGCCGCACCGGCTTGTAGTCGTTGAGGATGGCGAAGCTGGCCTGCAGTGCGTTGTCGTGGATCGGGCTGCGGGTCTTGGTGATGGTCATGCAGAACACATGGTCGTAGTCGATCACCAAGCGTTGCAGGAACAGGTCGCGGATCTGGTTGACGCTGAAGGGGATGGTCTCCGCTTCGGCGCCGTGCTCTGCGACGTGCGCGTGCAGGAAGCTGAGCGTTGCCTGCTCGTCGCGGTGGTCGGCGAGCACCGCTTCGCCGATCCGCACGGTGATCGGCAGCAGCACGATGTTGTGCTCGGCAATGAAGTCCTGCGGCAGGTCGCAGGCCGAGTCGACGACGATTCCGATGCGCATCCGCGGCTCCCCCTCCAGGGCGGTTGTAGGTTCGGAAATGTGAAAACTATCTCAAAACGGGGGCGGGCGCGCGAGGGAAACGCGCCGCTCCCTGTTCAGCGACTGCGCTGCACCGCCACCGGCAGGGCCACCGCCTGCTGCCAGTCGGGGCGATCCAGCAGGCCCGGGTCGTCCAGCACCGCCGCCATCAGCGGGTGGCTATCGTTGCCCCAGAACAGTTCCCCATCGATGGCCAGGGTCGGCACACCGAACACCCCGGCCTCGATCGCCGCATCGGTGTTGCGTCGCAGCTGTTCCTTGATTGCCGGCTCGCCAATGGCCGCCTCTACGTCGCTGATACCCAGCCGGGCGGCGGGTTCGCGCAGGGCCTCGGCCGTGTCGCCGGCGTGGCCGTCGCGCCAGATCCAGTCGAACAGCACGTCCACTGCCGCAGTGCTGGCACCGGCGACCAGGCACAGGCGCAGGGCCGCCAGCGGATTGAACGGGTGCCCGGGCGGGAAGCGCAGAGGGGTGCCCTCGGCCTGCGCAGTCCACAGCAGCTGGCGGTACATGAAGCGGCGCTTGGCCGGGATCTCCGCCGGGCCCAGGTTGCCCAGATGGTGCAGTACCGCACCAAAGGCGATGGGCACCGGTTGGATGCGCCCGAACTGCGGCAGCTGCTTCACCTTCTGCCAGTGCAGGTAGGAATAGGGCGAGACGAAGTCGAAATACCAGCGCAGGGTGGGCATCGATGGCTCCTGGTTACGGTCAGGGCTGCGCGTTGCGCTGCAGGTAGCGGTCGCGCAGTTCGGTCTGGCGCGAGCGCATCGGCATCGCGCGGCCGCCCAGCCAGACCTGTTCGGCATAGTGCGCCACATCCAGCGGATCGCCTTCCCACAGCACCAGGTCGGCACGCTTGCCCGGCTCGATGCTGCCGATCTGGTCGGCCACGCCCAGCACCTCGGCCGGCACCCGGGTCAACCCAGCCAGGCCGTCGGCCCAGGGCAGGCCGTTGGCCACCGCATTGCCGGCCAGCTGGCGCATCTTGCGTGCGTTGTGCGAGGCATCATCGCGCTGGGCGAAGGCCACCGGTACGCCCGCGCGCTGCAACCGCGCGGCGTTTTCCAGGGTGGCGCCGATCTGGTCGAAGGTTGTCGGCAGGTTGCCCAGCGCGTCGACGAATACCGGCACCCTGGCCGCTGCCAGGTCCGGTGCCAGCTGCCAGGCCTCGGCACCGCCGGCGACGGCGATCTTCACCTTCTCGCGGGCCGCCCAGCGCAGCAGCTGGCGGATGTCGGCCGCGCGGTCCACTTCCACCACGATGCGGCCCTGCCCGGACAGATAGCGGGCGAGCGTGCGGCGGCCGGCCGGGGTCAGCAGCGCATGCGGCGAGTCGGCGGCCACCTGGCCGCGTGCCTCGTCCACCATCTGCTGCAGCAGCATCCACTGCGCCGCGCGCGATTGACCGGTCAGTTCAGATGCTGCAGCACCCAGGCGCAGGAACAGCGCGCGCGGGCCGATCGGGTCGGCACTGCCATCGAAACGCACCACGCCGCCCTGGCCGGCGACGAAGCCACCGCCGGTGGCCGCGCCCAGCGCAGTGAAGCCGATGCCGTCCAGGCGCGCCACCGGAATCAGCACGGACGCCGGGTTATAGGCCAGTGTCACGTCGAACTCCGGGCGCAGCGGCTGCTCGCCGATCTTCAGGGCGCTGTCGACCGTGCTTGATTCACCGGATACCTCCTCGATGCCGATCTCGGTGATGCCACCGAACAGGGCAGGGGTCAGCATGCGTCCCTTGGCTTCGACCACCGGCACACCGGCCGGTGCGGACAGGCCCCGGCCCACCGCACGGATGATGCCGCCCTGCACCAGCACATCGGCATCTTCCACGTTGCCACGTGCGCTGGCGGTAGCGACGGTCGCACCGCGCACCAGCAGGTCCTGCGCCGAGGCTGCGGTTGTCATCACCAACAGCGCAACCAAGGTAGCGCCGGGCCATGCCCGGCGGCGCTTGTTCAACATGCCCATCAGCGCAACTCCTGTCCAAGCTGGAAATCCGACCGCGGCGTTGCCGGTGGCGTGCTGCGGTCGTACACACGGCGGCCATCGACGAACACCTGTTCGGCCAGTGCATACGAACTGAAGGGATTGCCGTTCCAGATCACCACGTCGGCCATCTTTCCGGCCTCCAGCGTGCCGGTCTGCGCCTCGATGCCCAGCGCCTTGGCGGCGTTGGCGGTCATCCAGGTGATCGCGCGTTCCGGCGCAATCTCCGGCATGTGCGCGCGGCGCGCGGCGGCCATCACCTTGGCTGCTTCCTGGTTCAGGCGCTGGATGCCCTCGGGCGAGTCGGAGTGGACGATGGCGCAGCTGTTCTTCGGCCGGTCGACCAGCGCGATGTTCTCGGCGATGCCGTCGAAGGCTTCCATCTTGAAGCCCCACCAGTCGGCCCACAGTGCCCCGCACACGCCTTCGGCCGCCAGCCGGTCGGCCAGTTTGTAGGCCTCCACGCCGTGGTGGAAGGCGGCCACCTTGAAGCCGAATTCCTTGGACAGGTCGAGCATGGTGGCCATTTCATCGGCGCGATAGCAGTGGATGTGCACGCGGATATCGCCCTGGATCGCACCGGCGAGCGTATCCAGCTTGAGGTCGCGCTTGCCGCCGGCATCACCGGCGCTGTCACCCTTGTCGCTGCCGAACCAGCCCTTGCGCTTGGCCGGCTTCGGCTTGTTCTTGGCGATGTAGTCGGCTGCGTCGATGAAGGCTGCGCGGTAACCGGCCACGTTGCCCATCCGCGTTGCAGGTGCCACGCCCTTGCCGCCACCGTAGACGCGCTTGGGGTTTTCGCCGCAGGCCATTTTCAGGCCCCACGGCGCGCCGGGGAACTTCATCGCCTGGTAGGTGGTGGCAGGCACGTTCTTCAGCGTTACGCCGCGGCCACCGACCAGGTTGGCCGAGCCGGGCAGCACCTGCATGCTGGTCACTCCGCCTGCCAGCGCCGCCTGGAAACCGGGGTCCTGCGGCCATACCGAGTGCTCGGCCCAGACGTTGGCGGTGACCGGCGCGGTCATCTCGTTGCCGTCGCTGTGCGCGCCGACACCGGGGCTGGGATAGACGCCCAGGTGCGAGTGCACGTCGATCAGGCCGGGCGTCACCCACTTGCCGTCGGCGTTGATGCGGGTGACGCTGGCATCGACCTGCAGCGCATCGCCGACGGCGACGATGCGGCCATCGCGCAGCAGCACATCGGCGTTGTCGAGGCGCTGGCCGGTGCCGGTCAGCACCGTTGCGTTCTGGATCAGCAGCGGCCCATCGGGGTGCGCCTGGTAGGTGCTCGGGTAGGGGTCGGCCACGAAGCGCGAAGCGCCCACGGCCGGCGCCGTGCTCAGCGATACCAGCGCCAGACCCAACCCGGCGCGCAACAACGTCGATGTCATGCAGATCCCCTTGGCAGCGTGTTCAACCCACCGACGCTAGCCGGGGAGCGGCGTGCTTGCCAAGTGTCCTTTTTCACGGGTCGCCATCGGCCATCTCGACGGCAACGACCGCCTCCCGGAAAATGGTGCTCCCCACGCCGTACCGGAGCGCCCATGAAGAGCAAGCAGGACATCGTCGACAACTGGCTTCCGCGCTATACCGGCGTGCCTCTGGACCAGTTCGGCCAGTACATCCTGCTGACCAACTTCGGGGGCTACCTGCATACGTTCTCCGCGCTGACCGGGGCGCCGGTGATCGGCCTGGACCGGCCGATGGCCAGCGCCACCATCGACGGCATCACCATGATCAACTTCGGCATGGGCAGCCCCAATGCCGCGATCATCATGGATCTGCTGTCGGCGGTGATGCCCAAGGCCGTGCTGTTCCTGGGCAAGTGCGGCGGGCTGAAACGCAAGAACGAGCTGGGCGACCTGGTGCTGCCGATCGCGGCCATCCGCGGCGAGGGGACCTCGGGCGACTACCTGCCGCCGGAAGTGCCGGCCTTGCCGGCCTTCGCCCTGCAGCGTGCGGTTTCGACCATGATCCGCGACCTCGGCCATGATTACTGGACCGGCACCGTCTACACCACCAACCGCCGGGTCTGGGAGCACGACGAGGCCTTCAAGGAGCGGCTGCGGGCGATGCGCTGCATGGCCATCGACATGGAAACCGCGACGATCTTCGCTGCCGGCTTCGCCAACCACATTCCCAGCGGGGCCCTGCTGCTGGTTTCAGACCAGCCGATGATCCCGGACGGGGTGAAAACCGAGGCGTCCGACGCCAAGGTCAGCTCGCAGTTCGTGGAAAACCATATCCAGATCGGCATCGAGGCGCTTAAGCTTATCCGGCGCAACGGCAAGTCGGTCCGCCACCTGCGCTTCGACGAATGATGATGATGGCCTGGCGCGGCGCGCCGGCCCTGGGGAGTAGGTGATGGACGTTGCCGCGCAAGTGGTGGATTTCTGGAAAGACGCGGGCCCTGAAAAGTGGTTCACCCGCGATGATGCGTTCGACGCGCGGTTCCGTACGCTGTTCGCGGACGAACACCACGCTGCCGCATCGCGCGCGCGCGAGCACTGGCTGGGCAGCGCCGAGGGCGCGCTGGCGCTGATGCTGCTGCTGGACCAGTTCCCGCGCAACTGCTTCCGCGGCACGGCCCATTCCTATGCCACCGATGGCCTGGCACGGCACTACGCCACGCGCGCGATCGAAGAGGGGCTGGACCTGCAGCTGGTCCCCAAGCTGCGCGCCTTCATCTACCTGCCGTTCGAGCACTCCGAAGATCCGCTGGACCAGGACCGCTCGGTCGCGATGTTCGACGTGCTGGGTGACAAGGAATACCTGCAGTACGCCGAACTGCACCGCGACATCATCCGCCGCTTCGGCCGGTTCCCGCACCGCAATGCGGTGCTTGGCCGCATTCCGTCGCCGGAAGAACTGGATTACCTGGCCGAAGGCGGGTTTGCCGGGTAACCGGAACGTCAGCCCCCGCGCTTGGGGCACGGAAGGAGTAGATCCACGCCATGCGTGGATGGGCTCAACAGAAAACGCCGGCTTTCGCCGGCGTTTTTCCTATGCATCAAGCGCAGCCGATCAGTACTTCGGCACGCCGTTGTCCACTTCGTCCGACCAGGCATCGATGCCGCCGGTGACGTTGAACACCTTGCTGAAGCCCAGCGCACGGAACTGCTCTGCTGCCTGCGCGCTGCGGCCACCGTGATGGCACAGGAAGGCCAGGGCGGTGTCCTTGGGCAGGGCTTCCAGCTCGGCGCGGCCGTTGCCATCGAAGCTCTTGAACGGCACGCCGACAGCGGCAATGGCGCGTTCTTCGGCCGGGCGCACGTCCACCAGCATCACGTTGCCGGCACGCACCAGGTCGTCGGCATCACGCACGCTGATTTCCTGCACCGGCTTGGGCGCGTTCGGGTTGTCGATCGCCAGGCCCTTGCCACGGATGTCGTCGACCCAGTCGATGGTGATGCCATCGGCGCGGCGGGCGCTGGCCAGGTCGAACTGCACGCGCAGGCCGTTGGACTCGGCGGCGATCGCGCCTTCATCGTACGGGGCCAGCTGGAAGTTCGGCTGGAAGCGGGCATCGATGCCCAATTGCAGCGACGCACCCGGCGAATCGGCCAGCGCGCCCTTCAGCATTTCCACCGCGGCCGGGGTGACGGTGATGCGCGGCGGGGTGCGGTCCGGTGCAGCCAGGCCCAGCACGCTGCTCAGCTCACCGCTCGCGGCCATCTGCAGCACGATGTCGCTGCCGCCGACCAGTTCGCCGTCGATGTACAGCTGCGGGATGGTCGGCCAGTCGCCATAGGCCTTGATGCCTTCACGGATCTCCGCGTCAGCCAGCACGTTGACGTGGGCGAACTCCACGCCCAGGTCCTGCAGGGCACCCACGGCCTTGGCCGAGAAGCCGCACTGCGGCATCGACGGCTGGCCCTTCATGAACAGCACGACGCGGTTGTCGTTGAGGATGGTTTCGATGCGCGAACGCAGGGCGGGATCGAGGGACATGGCAGTCATGGGTCCGAAAAATTCGAATCATCAATTCTACCCCCCATGGCATCATGGGGCATGACCAACGCAGGAACATTGCATCGCATCCCGACCCGGCCCTGGCGCTGGGTGCCCTGGCTGGGGCTGTCGCAGCTGGCCGTGATCCTGGTCTGGGTGCTGGCGGGCTGGCACTGGGGTCTGGCCCTGATGGTGGCAAGCCACGCGTTGTTCATGGTGCCGGTGTTCCTGCCCAACAGCCGCTTCTACGCGCCGGTGCTGAGCCGGTTGCCCGAGGCCGGCAACAGCGTCTGGCTGACCATCGACGACGGCCCCAGTGAACAGACCCCGGCGGTGCTGGATCTGCTGGACCGGCACCAGGCGAAGGCGACCTTTTTCCTGGTCGGCGAGCGCGTATTGGCCCATCCGGCCCTGGTGGAGGAGATCCTGCGTCGTGGACACGACCTCGGCAACCACAGCCACAGCCATCCGCAGGCGCGCTTCTGGCGGCTGGGCCCGGGCACGATGGCGGCGGAGATCGAGGGCTGCCAGCAGGCGCTGCAGGCGGTGAGTGGGCGACCGGTGCGCTGGTACCGCTCGGTGGTGGGCATGACCAACCCGTTCGTGGCGCCGGTACTGCGCAAGCTGGGCCTGGTGCGCGTGGGCTGGAGCGCCCGCGGTTATGACGGCGTCGGCTGCACCCCGGATGGCGTGCTGGCGCGTCTGCTCCCGGACCTGCGCCCGGGCGCGATCGTGCTGCTGCATGAAGGTGCCGCACATGGCCACAACCTGGCCATCATCGAACGGGTGCTGCAGGTGCTGGACGAGCGCGGCCTGAAAGCCGAACTGCCGGCCAGGTGACCGGTAGCGCCGGGCCACGCCCGGCAAGCGCGCAGCGCGGCAAGAGCGAAGCGACCCGCGTTTGCCCTTCGCTTTTCTCCTGTCTTCCGTGGTGGACGCGCCCGTAAACCGTCCGTGCCCGGGTGGGATGGGCTGCGCGGGGTATCCGCGCCATGGATGGCGCGGCTAAGCCCCCAAGGAGGGGTTCACGGCGTCCCCGCGCAGCCCATCCCGCCCGGGCAGCCCCCGTAGACAGCCGCCCACCACGAGGGGCTCAGCCGTTGGCCGCAGTTCCCGGCCGCTCGGCCACCAGCAACCAGCTGTTGAACGGCGTGCGCCCATGCAGCGGACGCAACGGAGCCACCTGCATGCCGGCAGCCGCCAGCGTGGCCTGCAGCCGCTGCGGATCCGGGTAGTGGCGCGGTTGCGTGCCCATCCAGCCGACCAGCCAGGCAAGGCGGTCAGCCACCCGCGTGGTGCGGTCGCGGCGGTCGCCGGTCGCCAGCGGCGTGCGCAGCAGCAGGCGGCCACCGGGCGCGACCCGCGCGCTCACCGCGCGCAGCAGCTCCAGTTGCGGCGCTTCGTCCAGGTACTGCAGCACATCCAGCAGCAGCACATGCCCACCATGCGCCGGCAACGGCGCCTGCACATCCAGACAGTCGAACCGTACGTCGGCCAGGCCGCTGCCGGCGCGCTGCGCACGGGCGATCTTGTCGCTGTCCACGTCCACCCCGAGGTACCCCTGCTGGCGACCGCGCTGGCGCAGCACATGCGCGAACAGGCCCAGCCCGCAGCCCAGGTCGAGCACCGGCTGGCCGTCATCGGGAAGGTGCTGCAGCACGCCGTCATACAGCGGGTCGCTGCCCAGCTTGCCGCGCGTGTAGTAGTAATCGCGGCGGCTGCCCCAGGCCTGCATCGGCCGGAAGGACTCGGCGATCAGGCGCGCCTGCCCGGCATCCAGCGGCGAGCAGGGCAGGGGCGTGCCGTTCCGTGGCGTGCCGTCCATCGTCTCAGTCCGTCCTGCCCAGCAGGTGTGCGGCCACCGGCAGCGCACGCGCGCTCCACAGCGCGTACATCCGTGCGGACGGGTGCAGGCCATCCTCGGCGATCATCGCCGGGTCAGCGCCGGTGTCGCGGCTGATATCGGTGATGTCGACGAAGGCCACGCCCTGCTGGGTGCTGATCACCTCGGCGGCAGCGTTGAACTCGTCGGTTTCCAGTTCGATCTGGCCCAGGTCGCGGCCGCTGCCTGCACCGTACGGCGTGGTGCCCCAATCCGGGAAGGACAGCACCAGGACCCGGTCCGCACGGCCGCCGGCAAAACCAATCGCGCGCTGCAGCAGGGCCTGGAACTGCACCTGGTACTCGTCCAGCGGACGCCCGCGATACTGGTTGTTGACGCCGATCAGCAGGCTGACGAAGTCGAACGGCCCTTGCGGCGCAACGTCGTTGATGCCGGCGTCGAGCTCGTCGGTGGTCCAGCCGGTGGTGGCGATGGTCTGCGGGTCGCCCAGCGCGATGCCCTGCGCGCGCAGGGCGGCGGCGAGCTGATGCGGCCAACGGCCGTCGACCGCGACCGCTTCACCGATGGTGTAGGAATCGCCCAGGGCCAGATACGACAAGCCCATCGATCAAGCCACCGACCGGCGGGGCTTCATCGGCACCACCTTGGTGGCGTCTTCGGCACGGCGGGCGAGGGCGCGGTCGATACGGGCGAACACGTCGCGCATCACCGACGCCTCCGGCAGCAGGGTCACGCGGAAGTGATGGCGGTAAGGCACGTTGAAGCTCGAGCCCGGCACCACCAGCACGCCGTCGTTGTTCATCAGGTCCAGCGCGAAATTATGATCGTCGAAGCCCTTGGCAGCGGCACCGACCACGGCCGGGAACGCATACAGCGCGCCGGCGGGGGCAACCAGCGACAGGTGCTCGCTGGCCTCGCAGGCTTCGATCACCGCACGACGGGTTTCATACAGGCGGCCACCCGGTGCGCACAGCTCCGAAATGGTGTCCGGACCGTTCACTGCGGCGTCGATGGCGTACTGGCCCGGCACGTTGGCGCACAGGCGCAGCGCGCCCAGCAGGTCCAGCGCGGCGCGGAAGTCGCCCAGCCGCGCGTCGTCGCCGCTGAGGTGCGCCCAGCCCACCCGCCAGCCGCAGGCGCGGTGCACCTTGCTCAGGCCGCCGAAGGTCAGGCAGGGATGGTCACCGGCCAGCGGTGCGACCGGCTGGAACACCGCGTCGTCGTACAGGATCTGGTCGTAGATCTCATCGACCAGCAGCAGCAGGTTGTGGCGGCGCGCGATCTCCACCACCTGCTCCAGCAGCTCGCGCGGGTAGCTGGCACCGCTGGGGTTGTTCGGATTGATCAGCACGATGGCGCGGGTGCGCGAGGACACCAGCGTCTCGATCTCGCTCGGGTCCGGCTGGAAGCCGTTCTCGGCGGCGCAGCGGTAATACACCGGGCGGCCATCGTTGAGGATGGTCGAGGCCGACCACAGCGGGTAGTCCGGCGAGGGCACCAGCACTTCATCGCCCGGGTTGAGCAGCGCACGCAGCGACAGGTCGATCAGCTCGCTGACACCGTTGCCGACGAACACGCGGTCCGGATGGGCATCCGGTGCGCCACGGCGGGCGTAGGCAGCGGCGATGGCCTCGCGGGCGACCGGCAGGCCCTGCTGGTGGGTATACGGATCGGTGCGGCCCATGTCATCGGCGATCGCGCGCTGCAGGTGTTCCGGTGCACGGAAGCCGAAAGCGCCGGGATTGCCGATGTTGAGCTTGATCAGCTTGTGGCCCTGCGCTTCCAGCTCCCGGGCTCGCCGTGCCAGTTCTCCGCGGATTTCGTAGCGCACTTCGGAAAGGCGCTCGCGGATGACCAGGGGTTTGGGCGAGGGAGTGGACATGGGCGGTGGGCCGCAAAAGGCATGGGGCTTCCATGGTAGCGGAATTGCTGCAGCGCATGGCAAGGGCCGCAGGGCCCGCCAACATTGGGCTGGGCGGCACCACACAGGTAGAATGGCGGCGATGACCCATACCCCCGATTTCACCGCTCTGCAGACCATTGGCTGGCCCTGGCCGGGCCCGCCGCAGCAGGCCGACTGGCAGGCTGTGATGGCCGCACACCCGCAGGCCCACCCGGCGCGGGTGATCGAGCAGCATCGCACCCACTATGTGGTGGCTGATGGCCCGGAGGCATCGATCAAGGCCGAATCGCTGCCGGAGTGGCAGCGCCCGCGCTTCCCCAGCCACGAACGGCCGGCGGTGGGCGACTGGGTGCTGCTGGATGGCATCCGCATCGTTGCCCTGTTGCCGCGACGTACCGCCATCAAACGTGGCGCTGCCGGTGAGCATTACCACCAGCAGGTGATCGCCGCCAACATCGATACCGTCTTCATCGTCTGTGGCCTGGATGCGGACTTCAATCCGCGTCGTATTGAACGCTACCTGCTGCTGGTGGGCGGTGGCGGTGCCGAACCGGTGGTGGTGCTGACCAAGGCCGACCAGACCGAGTACAGCGAAGATGCGCTGGCGGTGCTGGAAGAACTGGAGATGCAGGGCATCGCCCTGCACGCGATCAATGGCCTGGATGCCGACAGTGTTGCAGTGCTGGAGCCGTGGTTGGGCCCCGGCCGCACGGTAGTGCTGGTGGGTTCTTCCGGTGCGGGCAAGTCGACGCTGACCAACACGCTGCTGGGCGAACAGCGGATGAAGACCAATACGGTGCGCGCCAACGATTCGCGCGGCCGCCATACCACCACCCACCGCGCACTGATGCCACTGCCGATGGGCGCCTGCCTGATCGATACGCCGGGCATGCGCGAACTGAAGCCGACCGGCGAAGAAACGCTGGCCGAAGGCGGTTTCGCCGACATCGAAGCGCTGGCCGCGCAGTGCCGCTTCCGCGACTGCATGCACCAGCAGGAACCCGGCTGTGCCGTGCGTGCGGCGATCGATGCCGGCGAGATCGAAGAGAGCCGGCTGCTGAATTACTTCAAGTTGAAGGAAGAAGTGGCCGCCGCCGCCGCCAAGCTGGCCGTGCGCCAGGCCGAGACCGCGCAGGAACGCGGTGGCAGGAAGGGCAAGAGCCAGCAGTTCCGCCCGGCGGGCAAACCGCGCCGGCGTTGACCCCGCGGTGCCGGAAACCCGCTTCCGGTAGGTGCCAACCTTGGTTGGCACGGAGGCGTCCGAAGCCGGCCTCTGCCCGCTCTTGGTGGGTGCCAACCTTGGTTGGCACGGAGGTGTCCGAAGCCCGCCGTCGGCGGATGCCAACCAAGGTTGGCACCTACCAATGCGCGGGCAGGGCGTTATAGTCCGCCCATGGAACCGACCGCGACGCTGGACCGTGACGTGGCCCACCATGCAGCGCTCGATGCGCGCCTGGTCGAGGCCGTAGGAGGCATCCGCCTGCTGGGCCTGACCAGCTGGCCGGCGACACTGCAGGCACCCTTCCTGGACAGCGTGGCCCGTGGCCAGCCGACGCTGCCGGTGGTCGACTACCCGAAGCTGGACTTCAGCGACGAGCGTCGCGCGCTGGCCGCGCTCGCTGCCGAGTGTGACGAAAGCCATCCGCTGGGCCATTACGTGCGGCAATCCGCGCAGAGCTGGGATCTGGCAGCGCAGCTGCTGGAAGGCCTCGGCACCGCGGCCGTGGATGCTTGTTCGATGCAGTTGTTCGGTTCGCCCGAGCAGCCGTTGCCGGGCAACGGACCGAGCACGCGCGATGCGGCGCGCCACTTCATCCAGATTGCTGCCGAACTGGATCACGAACTGCTGGCACCGGAAGAGCAGGTGCCGGTTTCGGCCATCGCCCTGCAGCTGCAGCTGCAGAATGATCTCGATGCGTTCTTTGAATCACGCATCATCCAGGTGCAGCTGGACCCGGCGCTGGTCTCGAAGGCGGCTGCCGGATCGACCCGCATCCGCCTGCGCACCAGCGCGCGTTTCAGCGCCTACGACCGCGCGCAGCTGTTCCACCACGAAGCGCTGGTGCATTCGTTGACGGCGTTGAACGGTCGCGCGCAGCCGGTGCTGCCGAGCCTGGCGCTGTCCTCGCCACGGGTGACGGCCACCCAGGAAGGACTGGCGACGTTTGCCGAGCAGATCACCGGCAGCATCGACATCGAGCGCCTGAAGCGCATCAGCCTGCGTACCGAGGCGATCGCGATGGCGCGCGAAGGTGCGGACTTCATCGAGGTGTTCCGCTACTTCTGCGATGCCGGGCAGAACCCGGAAGAGAGCTTCGCCTCGGCGCAGCGGGTGTTCCGCGGAGTGCCGCCAAGTGGCGGCCTGGCCTTCACCAAGGACACGGTGTACCTGCGCGGGCTGGTGTCGGTGCATACCTTCTTCCGCCACATGCTGGCCGAGGATCGCCTGCAGGTCTGCCGCTGGTTGTTCGCCGGCAAGATGAGCCTGACCGATGCGATTGCGTTCGCCCCGCTGTTCGAATCGGGTGTGCTGAAGCCACCGCGCTGGCTGCCGCACTGGATGAGCCGGGCCAACGGCCTGGCTGGCATGCTGGCGTTCTCGCTGTTCGCCAACCGCATCCGGATGGACCAGCTGGCGCCGGAATGAAATGCGTTGGCGGGATGATGCGCTGGCGCCTCGATTGATATCGGTTGGCGGCGGTGGGGCACCCTGGCCAGGACACGCCGTAAACCCATCCATGGGGGCTCGATCGGCGCATCCATGCGCCTCACGGTCCTGGCCAGGGTGCCCCACCGCCGCCAGACAGTTTCCCGCGCGGGCGGCAGCACATCACCGCGCCGAAGGGATTGCGCTTGAAAAGCAAAGAGCCGGGCACTGCCCGGCTCTTTGCTTTTGCTTTTGCTCTTGCTTTCCATTGCCTCCGCGCCGGCGCGGGGAACTGTCCAGCGCGGGTAGGCAGGCCCATGCAGGACCGTTGGCGCCATGGATGGCGCCATCGAGCCCCCATGGATGGGTTTACGGCGTGTCCTGCATGGGCCTGCCTACCCACGCCATGCAGGAACAATCAACGCGCCGCAGCGCCCGCTTTCGACTTAGAACTCCGCCTCCACCGTAATGAAGATCTGCCGCGGCGCACTCGCATGGATTGCATACCGCGTGCCCTTCGGATCGGTCGGTGCGAACGAACTCAGCTGGCCCGCATAGCGCTTGTTGGTCAGGTTGGTCGCGTTCAACGACACCCGCACGTTGCGCAGGCCCATGCCCGGGCCGAAGTCGTAGCCGGCGCCGGCATCGAAGGTGGTCACGCCCGGCACCGACTGGTCGTTGGTGTAGGTGTAGTACCGCTTGCCGGTGTACTTGGCGCGCAGGCTGGCGAAGAAGCCATCGCGGTTCCAGCTGATCTCGCTGGACGCCATGCGCTGCGGCGTATCCACGGTGATCTTGCCGGCCACCGGTACGATCGCACCGCCCGAGGTGTAGTCATCCTCGTAGGTGGTCTTGTTCCAGGACAGCGCGTTGTACCACTGCAGGCCATCGACCGGCTTGAGGATGAAGGTCAGCTCTGCGCCATGGCTCTTCACCGAACCGACGTTGATGAAGCGCGTCACGCACTCCGGACGCGTGCCTACCTCGATGCTCGAGCACGGGTTCAACGACAGCAGACGGTTGTCGAACTTCACGTTGTAGGCCGCGATCGACGCCTGGTATTTCTCGCCGAAGGTACGGAAACCAGCTTCCAGGCTCTTGGACTTCTCCGGCTCCAGGCCGGCGCTGGCCGCGAACGATTCCGGCGACACCTGCAGCGGGCCACCGCTGCCGCCGCCGACGAAGGCGGCGATGTTCTCGGCGTACGAGGCGAACACTTCATTGTTGGCATTGAGCTTGAAGCCCACGCCCAGCTGCGGCAGCACCGATTCCTTGGCGGTCAGCGTACCCGAGGCGATGCTGGTTTCCATGCCCGGCTGGGCCTTGGCAGTCATGCGCGTGTTGGGGCTCTTGATGCCCACGTCCACGGTCAGGCGCTGGTCGAGGAAGCGCATGCGGTCCTGCACATAGAACTGGCGGGTACGGATGTCGAAGTCCTGGTTGAACAGGCGACGGTCCGGATTCTGCAGGTACAGGTCGTCCAGGAACGGGCCGCTGATGTAGTAGAAGTTGCGCGAGACGTTATGGTCGTTCTGCTCGTACCACACGCCGGCTTCCAGTTCGTGGATGCCCAGCGTCCACGACAGCGCAGCGGTCACGCCATCGCGGTTGATGGTGTAGTTGGTGCTGCGGATCGAGATCGGCAGCATCCTGTCGGTGCCCGGGTAGGACGGCTGGCCCGGTGCCCACCAGTGGCCCTGGCCACGGTTTTCGTGGTGGTAGCCCAGCAGTTTCAGGCGGCCCTGTTCACCCAGGCGGATGTCGGCGTCGATCGAGTACAGGTTGTCATCGCGCAGCGCACGGCTCTGGTAGTAGGCATCGTCGATGCTGTTGACGCCGCCGCTGAATGCACAGCGTGCCTTGTTGTAGGTGCCCGGTGCGCAGTATGCAGCCGCGACGGCGCGATCCCAGTCCGGTGCATAGATGTTCCAGTCATAACCCAGTCCGCGCGCCAGCATGTCCTTGGACAGGTAGGCATAGTTGGCCTGGCTGGCGCGCGAGGTGGCGACGAAGGCACCGAAGCGGTTGTCGCCCACGTTCCATACCGCCTTGGCATTGAACTGGCGGGTGGTCTGGTTCTGGTACGGCGCGGCCCACATGTCCTGGTCCTGATGCACGCCGGACACGTAGGCCGAGAAGCCGTTGATGTCGCCGGTGTCCACCCGCAGGTAGCCGCGGCGCTGGTTGTCATCGCCGACGGTGATGCTGGCGCGGCCGCCGAATTCGGTGGACGGGTCCATCGAGAAGTACTGGATGGTGCCGCCAAGGTTGCTGGTCGAGGCCACGCCCAGCGAGCCGATGCCCTGCGACAGCTCGGCGCCGGCCAGGTTCTCGGCGATCAGTGCACGGGCGATGCTCAGGCCGTTGTAGTTGCCGTAGCTGTTGTCGCCCAGCGGGACGCCGTCCAGCGTGTAACCCAGGCGGCTCTTGTCGAAGCCACGCAGGCTGATGGTCTGCGATTCCTCATTGGCACCGAATGCATCGTTGGACTGCACCGACACGCCGGGCAGGCGGTCGAGGATCTTCTGGCCGCTGGTACCCGGCGGCAGCACCTGCTTGTCGACGGTGGTGATGCGCTGCACCTGGCGGGTCTCGCCCTGGCCGATGACCGAGACGGTATCCAGCGTCTGCGCGCTCAGCGCGGTGTCGGCGGTGGCGTCGGTGGCTTCAGCGGCGTGGGCGCTGGCGGCGGAAAGCGCGATCGCCACGGCGATCGTCAGGTATCGGGTCTGCATGATGGTCCGTTGCATGGGGGATGGTCACCGGCCCGGGGGCGTGGTGCACGGCCACTATGCGAACGGAACATGAAACCTTGTTTACGGAAAAACAACGAACGGCGTCGTGGGGGAAGCCGCGCAGGGCGTGAATCTGCCGGGGGAGGGAAGCAGACCCACGCCCTGCGCGGAGAGGGCTAGCCCATGTACAGGCCACCGTTGACCGGATAGTCGGCACCGGTCACGTAGGAGGCTTCATCCGAAGCCAGCCAGGCACACAGGCCGGCCACTTCTTCCGGGCGACCCAGGCGCCGCACTGGTACCGACGCGGCCAGTCGATCCAGCACGTCCGGTGGGAAGCTGCTGATCGCCTGGCTGGCGATGTAGCCCGGCGACAGCGTGTTGACGGTGACCCCGCGCGAGGCGACTTCAGCGGCCAGCGCACGGCTGAAACCGTGCATCGCGGCTTTTGCCGTGGCGTAGTTCACCTGGCCGATCTGGCCCTTGTGGGCGCTGACCGAACCGATGTTGATGATGCGGCCCCAGCCACGCGTGGCCATGCCATCGACCACCTGCTTGGTCAGGTTGAACAGCGAATTGAGATTGGAGGCGATCACCGCATTCCAGTCCTCCACCGTCATCTGCCGGAACAGCAGGTCGCGGCTGCCGCCGGAGTTGTTGACCAGCACGTCCACCTCGCCGACCTCGGCACGCACCTTGGCGAAGGCCGCCGTGGTCGACGCCCAATCGGTGGCGTTGCCTTCGGAGGCGATGAAATCAAAGCCCTGTTCGCGCTGCTCGCGCAGCCAGTTGGCCTTGCGCGGCGAGTTGGGCGCGCAGCCGGCGACCACGGTATGGCCGGAACGGGCCAGGCTCTGGCAGATGGCAGTGCCGACACTGCCCATCCCGCTGGTGACGTAGGCGATGCGAAGAGTCATTGCAGAACGCTCCTTGGTAAGGAAATCAGGCCGTGAAGGGATAGAGCCCGAACAACAGGCCGCCGATCATCAGCAGCAGCGAAATGGCGATCGCCCACTTCAGGGTGAATTTCTGGTGGTCGGCGAATTCAACCTTGGCCAGCCCGACCAGCAGATAGGTGGAAGGCACCAGCGGGCTGAGCAGGTGCACCGGCTGCCCGGCCAGCGACGCGCGGGCCATTTCCACCGGGGTGATGCCGTAGTTGCCGGCCGCCTCGGACAGGATCGGCAGCACGCCGAAGTAGAACGCGTCGTTGGACATGAAGAAGGTGAACGGCATCGAGGCCACGGCGGTGATCACCGCCAGGTACGGGCCCCAGCTGTCGGGGATGATCGCCAGGAAGCTGTGCGACATCGCCTCGACCATGCCGGTGTTGTTGAGGATGCCGGTGAAGATGCCTGCGGCGAAGATCAGCGCCACCACCGACAGCACGCTGCCGGCATGGCTGACCACGCGGCGGCGCTGTTCGGCCAGGTTCGGGTAGTTGATCACCAGCGCGATGGCGAAGCCGATCATGAACAGCACCGGCATCGGCAGCACACCGATGATGAGCGCGCTCATCAGCGCCAGGGTCAGCACCAGGTTCACCCACAGCAGCTTCGGGCGCTTGGTGTCTTCGGCGTCTTCGACGGTCGGCAGCGTGTTGCCGTCATCGGACACGCTGTTGTCCATCCAGCTGCCGCCCTTGGGCAGGGTCACCACGCCCAGGCGACGACGCTCCTTCAGGCCCAGGTACCAGGCCAGCAGCAGCACGCCAGCGCAGGCGATCACCATCGAGGGAATCAGTGGCACGAACACATCGGCCGGATCCACGTGCAGTGCGGTGGCCGCGCGTGCGGTCGGGCCGCCCCACGGGGTCAGGTTCATCACGCCACCGGCGAGAATGGTCACGCAGGTCATGTTCAGCGCGTTCATGCCCAGCCGCTGGTACAGCGGCAGCATCGCCGAGACGGTGATCATGTAGGTGGTCGAGCCATCGCCGTCGAGCGAGATCAGCATCGCCAGCACGGCGGTGCCAAGCACGATCTTCATCGGGTCGCCCTTGACGAAGCGCAGGATGATCCGCACCAGCGGATCGAACAGGCCTGCATCGATCATCACGCCGAAGTAGAGAATGGCGAACATCAACATCACGCCGGTCGGCGCGATCTTCTTGATGCCTTCCAGCATCATCTCGTCGATGCCGGCGGCGAAGCCACCGATCAGGGCGAAGATGATGGGAATGGTGATCAGGGCAACGAGCGGCGACAGTCGTTTGCTCATGATCAAGTACATGAACGTAATGACCATGCCAAAGCCGAGGATGCTCAGCATCATCTGCGGACTCCTAGAGGAAACAGGACGTGGGACGTGGAAGGGGCCCGAGCGGGCGTGCCCGGGGAAAACGCGTTAGAAGTCGAACTGCAGGCGCCCGGTGACCGCGCGCGTGCGATCCACCGTGGTACCGGCGAGGCGGTCGCGGTTGCGGCTTTCGATCGCGTTGAGCATGAAGCGCAGGTTGTCGCGCAGGTACCAGTTGCCGCCCAGCGTCCAGCCCTCGGTACTGCCACGGCGCAGGTCCGGCGCACCATCGAGGTGCTGCGCGCCCCACATCTGGTCGTAGCGCAGGGCCACTTCGAAGGCACCGGCCTTGTGGCGGATGTTCTTGACCCGGGCGAAGCGGCCGGTCTTGCGGTCGTAGGCGCGGCTTTCGCCGGTAACGAACCAGCTGAGCATGCCGTAGGCGGCCATCACGTCACCGCGCTGGGCGCCATCATCGAAGGTGGCGCCGCTGAACTCGCCCTGCCATGACAGCGGGCCGCGCACCTGCGCATATTCCAGCGACCACTTGTTGACGTCGGTATCGCGGCCAGCGGAGAAGTCGACCAGGGTCAGGCGGCTTTCGTCGGACAGATGGCCGGCCGGACGCGGACGGATCTTCAGGCCCGGGGTGCCGTTGCCGCCCGGGTTGTCATAGGCCTCGCGGGCCAGCGACAGGCCCAGGTGCAGCACGTCGCCCTCGCTGGGTGACGGCGCCCAGGTAACGCGTCCACCTGCAGCGCGGCCCTTGACCTGCCAGGCATCGATGCTCTCCAGGCTGTAGACGCTGGCCGCCCAGGTGAAATCGCCCGGGTTGGCCTGCCACGAGGCGCCCAGCCGGTACAGCGGCGCCAGCGTGGTGCCGGCGTTGCCGCGCTCCAGGAAGCTGCCGTAGTTGGAACCGGTGCGGTCGTCCAGCGAGAAATACTGCTTGAACTGGCCCACGGTGAGGCGGCCGGCATCGCCGAAGCTGCGGCTCAGGTAGACGTCTTTGGCCTCGACACGGTCGCCGGAGAAATCGGCTTCCAGCTTGTAGTCGACCACGAAGAACTTGCCGGACACGTCAACCCAGGCGCGGCGGATCTCGGTGTCGTCCTTGTTCGGCGTACCCCGGTTGTCGTTGTCGAAGGTGGCGAAGTCCAGGTGCAGGCGGCCGCCCACCGTGGCGGTCACTGGACGTTCGTCTTCGGCGAAGGCCGGCGCGGCCAGCGCAGCCAGGGCCATCATGGCGGCAGGACGCCGCCAGGCAATGCTCAATTCCACAAACCCTCCCAGGTGCGCGCCAGGCGCGCGGCAATCGTGGGCACCGGACGGTGCGCGGCCGCAGTCTGTGTCGCGCAAGCTGTCATCGTCCTGTCAGCGGTTTGTGCGGTGCAGCGTAAATGGTCTCCGCTGCGCTCCCCGGGCATGGCCCGGCGCTACCCGGCGACGATGCACCCGGGGGCGCCGATCCATGACCGGCGGAACAGGTCAGCATCGGTAGCGCCCGGCCATGCCTGGCGAGCGCAGCGGCGCCATGCGGTAGCATTCGTTTCCCCTCCCACTGTTGTGCCCATGCGCCTGCTGCTGGTCGAAGACAACCCGGACCTGGCCGATGCGATCATCCGTCGCATGCGCCGCAGTGGTCACGCGGTGGACTGGCAGGCCGACGGCCTGGCCGCCGCCAGCGTGTTGCGTTACCAGAGTTTCGATCTGGTGGTGCTGGATATCGGCCTGCCAAAACTGGATGGGCTGCGGGTGCTGGCCGGCATGCGCGAGCGTGGTGACAGCACACCGGTGCTGATGCTGACCGCACGCGATGGCATCGAAGATCGCGTGCAGGCACTCGATGTCGGTGCTGACGACTACCTCGGCAAGCCATTCGACTTCCGTGAATTCGAAGCGCGCTGCCGCGTGCTGCTGCGACGTGCACGCGGGCAAGCCAGCGAAGTGGTGCAGATCGGTGGCTTCCAGTTCGACAACGCTGCGCACCGGGTGACCCTGGATGGCGAGCCGATCGAGCTGCCCAACCGCGAGTATCGGTTGCTGGAGATCCTGGTCGGGCGCTTGGGCCAGGTGGTGGGCAAGGATGAGATCGGCAATGGCCTGTTCGGCTTCGATGACGAAGCCGGGCCGAATGCCATCGAGCTGTACATCGGTCGCCTGCGCAGAAAGCTGGCGGGCGCGCCGCTGCGCATCACCACGGTGCGTGGTGTCGGCTATCTGCTTGAAGCCAGCGACGGCCCGGCCGATGCCGATGGCTGACGCGCGCAGCGCAAGTGCCGCCCCCGGGTCGCTGCGGCGCACCCTGCTGCTGTACCTGGGCGCGTTGCTGGCGGTGTTCGCGGTGGCGCTGCTGTTCGCTGCACGCGACTACGGCCAGCGTGCCGCCAACCGCTCCTACGACCATCTGCTGGTGTCGTCGGCCCTGTCGATCGCCGATTCGGTGGCATTGGTCGATGGCCAGTGGCAGGTGGACCTTCCGTATGCCGCGCTGGACCTTCTGGCGATGGCGCCGGAAGACCGCGTGTTCTACCGGATCGCCGACAGCCGCGGCAACCTGATCACCGGCTACGGTGACCTGCCTGCGTCGCCGCGGCGGCCGGGCACGCAACCGCAGTTGTTCGATGCGCCCTACAGCGGCGAGATCGTGCGTTTCGTCGTGGTCGGCCGCAGCTTTGCCGCGGCCTCCGCGCAGGGCGAGGTGCAGGTGCAGGTGGGGCAGACCCGGCGTGCGCGCGAAGCGGTGGCGCAGGAGCTGGTCACCCGCGCGCTGTTGGCCATCGGCGTGTTGTCGGGATTGCTGCTGGCACTGGTGGCGTTCGGCGTGCACCGCGCGTTCCGGCCGCTGGTGCGGGTCGAGCGCGAGCTGTCACGCCGTGAGCCGTCCGACCTGAAACCGCTCGATGCGCGCGTGCCACGGGAGATGGACCAGATGGTGGCCGCGCTGAACCGCTTCATGGAGCGCCTGTCCAGCAGCAATGAAACCCTGCGCGCGTTCATGGCCGAGGCCGCGCACCAGATGCGCACGCCGTTGGCCGCGCTGCGTGCGCAGGCACAGCTGGCGCTGGACGACGACGATCCGGAAGACATGCGGCGCAGCCTGCAGGCGATCGAGCGCAACGCCACCCACATGAGCCGGCTGCTCAACCAGCTGCTCAGCGATGCCAGCGTGATCCATCGGTCACATCTGCAGCGCTTCGCCACCGTGGACCTGGCCGAGACCGTGCACCAGGCCCTGCATGAAGCGCTGCCGCAGGCAGGGCCCGCCCCGCGCGTGCAGCTGGCGATGACGGCCGAGCCGGTGCAGGTGCATGGCGACGCGCTGCTGCTGCGCGAAGCCATCAAGAATCTGGTCGACAACGCGCTGAAGTACGGCGGCGATGGCCCCTTGCAGATCGCGCTGACCGCTGAAGGCGGGCAGGCCGTGCTGACCATCGCCGACCACGGCACCGGCATCGCCGCCGCCGATGCCGAACGCGTGTTCGAGCGTTTCGCGCGCGGCGAAGGCGCACCCTCCGGCGGTGCAGGCCTTGGCCTGGCCATCGTCAAGCGGGTGGTCGACAGCCATGGCGGCCAGATCGATCTCAGCAATCGACCGCAGGGTGGCCTGGTCGCCACCATCCGCCTGCCCCGGAGCAGCACATGATCCGCCTGTTCGTCGTTGTTGTTGCCCTGTTGCTGGCGGTGCCGGTCCTTGCCGCGCCGGGCGATGTACGCCGCTTCCCCGCCCAGGGCGCCGCCACCGCGCAGCTGCGCATCCACGGCACCACCGATATCGAGGTCTTCGCCGAGGTCATCGCCGACTACCAGCGGCTGCATCCGGGCAGCGAGGTGGTGTACGAAGACATCATCACCCAGGACCTGTACGCGCGTTACCTGCGCGACCGCAGCGGGCCTGCGTCGCCGGACCTGCTGATCTCCAGCGGCATGGACCTGCAGACCAAGCTGGTCAACGACGGCCACGCGTTGCCACACCGCTCGCTGCAGACCCAGGCGCTGCCAGCGTGGGCGCAATGGCGTGGCGAGGCATTCGGCATCAGCTACGAGCCGGTGGTGATGGTCTACAACACCCGCAGGCTGCCGGCCGCGAAGGCGCCGCACACGCGTCGACAGCTGCTGGACCTGCTGCGCGCGGAAGGGGCGCCGTTGCGCGGCAAGGTCGGTACCTACGATATCGAACGCAGCAGCGTGGGCTACCTGCTGGCGACCCAGGACGCCCAGCGCGGCAGCATCGCCGGTGCGTTGCTCGGTGCGCTGGGCGACAATGCGGTGGTGCGCGAGGAGCGTACCGGGGTGCTGCTGGACCAGGTAGCCAGCGGCCAGTTGTCGCTGGTCTACAACGTGCTGGGCTCGTATGCGCAGGCGCGTATCGATGCGGGCGCACCGCTGGCCATCGTCGAGCCGGAAGACTACACGCTGGTGGTACTGCGTACGGCGGTGATTCCGCGTACCGGCGCGCACCCGCAGGAAGCGCGGCGTTTCCTCGACTACCTGCTGTCGCCGCGCGGCCAGCAGGTGCTCGCGCGGGAAGCGCGGCTGATGCCGATCGTGCGCAGCGATGCAGGCGGCGGGGACGCCCCTGGCCGCAGCCGTCGCCCGATCCAGCTCGGCCCCGGCCTGCTGGTCTACCTGGATGCGCTCAAGCGCCGCCAGTTCCTGGATGCATGGCGCAGCAGCGTGGAGCCGGCGGGGCGGTAGCGCCCGTACTGGTGCTCCGGTAGCGCCGGGCCATGCCCGGCGGAGGCAGTTCGCTGCCCGTACAATGGCCGCATGAGCGAATACACCATCCTGATCGCCGATGACCATCCGCTGCTGCGTTCGGCGGTGGTGCAGTCGTTGCGGCAGAGTCTGCCGCTGGCGCAGGTACGCGAGGTGGCCAGCGCCGAAGCACTGGCCACCTCGCTGGACGCACAGCCCGATGTGGATCTGGTGCTGCTGGACCTGACCATGCCGGGCGCACACGGATTCTCCGCGCTGCTGCACGTGCGCGGTTCGCACCCGGATATTCCGGTGGTGATCCTGTCCTCCAACGACCACCCGCGGGTGATCCGTCGCGCGCAGCAGTTCGGCGCGGCCGGATTCATTCCCAAGTCCGCGCCTGCCGAAACCATCGGTGAAGCGGTGGCAGCGGTGCTCGATGGTGGCCTGTGGTTCCCGGCGATGGCCGCTGAGCGTTCCGAGGCCGACGCGTTGCTGGCCAGCCGCCTGGCGCAGCTGACGCCACAGCAGTTCCGGGTGCTGCTGTGCCTGGCCGACGGGCTGCTCAACAAGCAGATCGCCTATGAACTGGGCTTGGCCGAAAACACGGTGAAGGTGCACGTGACCGCCATCCTGAAGAAGCTCGAATGCCACAGCCGCACGCAGGCGGCAGTGCTGGTGAAGGCGCTGGAGCCGGAAGGCGATGCGCGCGTTGGATTGGATGGCTGACAGAGACGGGACGTTGGCGCATGTACTGCGTCGTTGTGGATGCTGTTCCGCTTTCCTGATCAGTTCCCGCTGATCGAATTCAGTTCGGGATCGGTAGAGAACATGAATCTGTTCTCGTATCCCTCGCCGAGCTTCTCAGATACTTCGGCGTAGCTGTATGTGGGAGATGATCGGTCTGACGCCAGTCTGTGGCCCTCGCTCAGGTGCGACTGACTTACCCGCGATGCCGCAACAGCAGCTGCGTCATCAACGCCCGCAGCGCCGGCGGCCGCACGGGCTTGAGCAGGAAGCCCCAACCGTTCTCGGCAGCATGCACTTTCAGCGCATCATCGCGCTCAGCGGTCACCAGGATCACCGGTGGCCGCGCCTTCCACAGCGTGCACAGCGCTTCATACAGGTCCGGTCCGTGCCACTGCCCCATGCGCACGTCCAGCAGCAACAGCTGCGGCACGTTCAGCGCACTGGCGATTTCCAGTGCCCCCTGGGGGCCATCGGCAAGTTCCACATGGCAGCCCCAGCGTTCCAGCAGGGCACGGGTCGCCGCACAGACATGCGGGTCATCATCGATGCTCCAGACCCGACATTGCCGCAGCGGGCTGTCATCAGACGGCTCGGTTGCGATGACCGGCGCCGCCGGCGGTGCAATCACCTCGTCGGCGCGCCCGAGTGCCACGCTCACGGTGAATACGCTGCCCTTGCCCAGCGTGGAACGCAGGCTGATGCGGTGTCCGAGCAGTCGACCGATACGCTCGACGATGGCCAGGCCCAGGCCGGCGCCCCGTTCCTGCTCCACGCCGTCGTTCAGGCGCCGGAATTCCTCGAAGATCTCGCCCTGCAGGCTTTCCGGAATACCTGGTCCCTGGTCATGCACCTCGATGCGCAGCTGGTCGCCTGCACGCCGGCAGCCGATCAGTACGCGGCCACGTGGCGTATAGCGCAGCGCATTGGACAGGAAGTTCTGCAGGATGCGCCGCAGCAGTGCTTCGTCGCTGACGATCACCGCACGGGTGTCCACCCAGTCCAGCTGCAGGCCGCGGCTCTGTGCGGCGATGCCGAACTCGCGCGCCAGGGTTTCCAGCAAGGGAGACAGCGCGAATGCGCGCACCCGTACCTGCAACGACCCCGACTCCAGCCGTGAAATATCCAGCAGGCTGTTGAGGATCGCGTCCTGCGCGGCCAGTGCGGCGTCGATATGGTCGCTGGTCTGTTGCTGTTCGGGGTCGGTGAGCTTGCCGCGCAGCACCGACACGAACATGCGCGCGGCATTCAGCGGCTGCAGCAGGTCATGCACGGCCGAGGCGACGAAGCGGGTCTTGTAACGGTTGGCCTGCTCGGCTTCGCGGCGGGCTTCGTCCAGATCCTGGGTGCGTTCGGCCACGCGGTGTTCCAGCGCATCGGCCAGCGAGCGCAGTTCGCGTGCAGCGTTCTTGTAGCTGGTGATGTCGGCATAGCTGGTGACGAAGCCACCGTCGGGCAGCGGGTTGCCGCGGATCTCCAGCACCGTGCCGTCGTCCTTCTCGCTCTCGCGCATGTGTGGGCGGCCACTGCGCAGGTGGGTCAGGCGGCGTTCGATGGCCTCGTCGATCGGGCCGGGCCCCAACAGGCCGCGACGTGCGTTGAAGCGGAACAGTTCCTCGATCGGGCGGCCCACCCGCACCAGCCCCGCCGGGAAGCGGAACAATTCCAGATAGCGCGAATTCCACGCGACCAGACGCTGTTCCTTGTCGATCACCACCACGCCCTGCGGCAGATGTTCGAGGCTGCGGCTCAAGCCAACGTCGGCATCGGTCGCGGCTTCCAGCAAGCCGTCCTGGGCGGTCCGCAGTTCCTGTGCATGCTGCTTGAGCAGGGTTTCCAGTTCACGCCGGCTGCGCTGGCGGTGCTTGGACAGACGACGCCGTTGCTGCACGAACAGCACCAGGAAACCCAGCGCCAGCCAAGCGGCGGCGCCGGCCACTGCCGCACCGCGGCCGGCGCTGGTGGCCGCGCTGGCGTCGTGCAGCAGGTGCAGGCTCCAGTCTTCGTCGGGCAGCGCCAGGGTCTGCCACAGCATCGCCTGTGGCAGTGCCGGGTCGAGCAGGCGCACCATGCGGCCACCATCGGCCAGCACGTCCTCGGTGCGCACGCGCAGCGGCTGCAGCGAGCGGTCGGCATACTGCCGCGCCGCGCGCATCTCGCGGCGTTCCTCCGTGCCGAGCGGACGCAGCAGGCGGTAGCGCCACGCATCGCGGTTGGCCAGGAACACCACGTCGTGGTTGTCGCTGGTCAGCACCACGTCCGGGCTGTTCAACCATTCCTGTTCCAGTGCCGACAGCTCGATCTTGATCACGATCACGCCGATGCGCTGGCTGTCGGCATCGAGGATGGCCTCGGACATGAAGTAGCCGGGCACGCCGGTGGTCATGCCGATGCCGTAGAAGCGACCACGACCATGGGCCAGCGCCTGCTGGTAGTACGGACGGTAGCTGTAATCCTCGCCGACGTTGCTGGTCGGCTGGTCCCAGTTGCTGGCGGCCACGGCCACGCCATCGCGGCCGACCAGGGTCAGTGTCGAGGTGCGGGTAACCTGGTTGGCGCGCTGCAGTTTGAGGTTCAGGCGCTGCCGCTCGGCGGGCGGGGGCGGTACCTGCAGTGCATGTAGCAGGTCCGGGTCCAGCGCCATCACCTGCGGCAGGGTGCCGAACCGGTCGATGCGCTGTTGCAGGCCCTGGCCATACAGCTGCAGCTGCCGCTGCACCTGCGCGCTTTCGGTGCCCAGCGCGCGACGCCAGGCGTAGTGGCCTGCGGCGGCCGCGCACAGCACGGTGCCGGCCACCATCACCAGAATAGTCAGCAACTGCAGGCGGTGTCGGCTGAGCCAGTACATGGCGGCAGTCTACGCAGGGCCGGCGGGCGTGGCATGCACGCCCGCCGGGATCTGACGCGTGGAAGGGATCAGAAGTGCATCTGCGCGCGAAGTTCGAAGATCTCCGGGGTGCTGCGCACACCGCGACGGCTGGCGTCGACCTTCACGTAGTTGGCCTGGAACTTGAAGTGGCTGGTCAGGTACCAGTTCGCGCCCAGGGTCAGGTCGTGCTGGCGGCCACCGAGGATGCTGCCGTCGTCCAGGTCCAGGCGGCTGTAGCGGGCCACCAGTTCCACCGCACCGTAGTCGTGCGCCGGCTTGATGTTGGCAACGGCGCCGGCGTTGTACGGGCGTGATTCGCCGGTCAGCACCCAGCTGGCCATCGCGTACTGGCCGTGGCCGGTGTAGTCGGGCTTGCCATCATTGCGGGTGACGGTGGCCTGCAGCGCTTCGGCCTGCAGCGAGAACGGACCGCGGATCCAGATGCCTTCCAGGCCGGTGCGGCGGATCTGGTCGGCGGTGACCAGCGCCCCCGAATCGACCAGGCGGATGTCGGTCAGGCCGGCTTCCGGACGGGCCCGCAGGCGCGCGCTGGCTTCGTGGTGCACGTCGCGGCCATCGTGGTAACCGCGCGGATTTTCCTGCGAATAAGCCAGGCCGAGGTGGATCACATCGCCCGGTGCCTTCACCGGCGTCCACACCGCACGCACCGCCTGGGTGGTGCCGGGGTTGTCGCCCTGCAGGTCCTTGCCGCCATAGGCGCCGGCCTGCAGCAGGTACTGCGGACGCTCCAGCACCCATTCCACGCCGGTGCGGCGGCCTGCGTAGAACGCCTGCACGGGCAGCGCGGTTTCGAGGAAGCTGCCCGCGCGCGAGGAGGTGTTGGCATCCAGGCCGACCGGGGTCTTCATATAGCCGAAGCGGAAGCGGCCGACATCGCGGCCGAAGAACGCCTTGCTCTCCAAGCGCACGAACACGTCCAGCCAGGTATCGGCCTGGAAATCGTAGTAGACCATCGCGTCGTACACGCCCTTCTTTTTCAGGGTCGCGCCGAACTCCTTGCGACGCACCGCATCGTCATCCTCGATGCCGCTGGCGGACGAGAAGTCGTTGTAGTCGTAGGCGATGTTGGCGGTAGCGGCCAGCTCGGTGCCGTCGCCGAAGGCGTACTTGGTCGGCCAGTTGTCGAAATCCGCAGCGGATGCGAAGGCGGGGAGGGCGGCCAGGGAAAGGGCCAGCAAGGTGGGAATCGGGCGCATGGGTGGTGCGGCTCTCTCGGATTGCGTGTGGACAGGACAACAACGGCCGCGATGGCCGGAACTTTCGCAATGACGCGCCCGGCCGTTCAGGTCGGGCCACCGGCGTCCCCGCGATCAGGGGTGCGGCGCCAGTGTAGGCAGCGCAGCCACCTGAACCGGGGGGCTAGTACCAATAGGTTATCTGCGCCGGCGTGCCCGGCGCGTACAAAGGCGTCCATTGGTCGCACCCCTGCGCCTGCAGTCACGGGGCGTGCGGTCAGTTTCCACGGTAACGGTTCCCGTGCATTTCCGGGGCCGTACGTGCCTGAAAACGCCCCTTCCGGAGTCCGCCATGCACATCCCGACCGCTGCGCCGGTGCCCAGCAAGCCGTTGCCGCTCTACCGCCAACTGTATTTCCAGGTGATCGTGGCGATCGTCCTGGGTGCTGTCCTCGGCCACTACGAGCCGCTGATCGGCGAGAAGATGAAGCCGCTCGGCGATGCCTTCATCAACCTGGTGAAGATGATCATCGCCCCGGTGATCTTCCTGACCATCGTCACCGGCATCGCCGGCATGACCCACCTGCGCACGGTGGGCCGGGTGTTCGCCAAGGCGATGGCGTATTTCCTGTTCTTCTCCACGCTGGCGCTGATCGTCGGCATGATCGTGGCGCACGTGGTGCAGCCCGGCGCCGGCATGAACATCAACCCGGCCGAGCTGGACCAGACCGCGGTGCACAGCTATGTCGAGAAGTCGCACGACCTGACCCTGGTCGGCTTCCTGATGGACATCATCCCGAAGACGCTGATCAGCGCCTTCGTTGACGGCAACATCCTGCAGGTGCTGTTCGTGGCGGTGCTGTTCGGCATCGCGCTGGCCTCGGTGGGCGAGAAGGGCAAGCCGATCCAGAACTTCCTGGAAGCGCTGGTCGCGCCGGTGTTCAAGCTGGTGCACATCCTGATGAAGGCCGCGCCGATCGGTGCCTTCGGTGCCATCGCCTTCACCATCGGCAAGTACGGCGTCGGCTCGCTGGTCAACCTGGCCTGGCTGGTCGGCTCGTTCTACCTCACCGCGTTCCTGTTCGTTGCGGTGATCCTGGGCGTGGTCTGCCGCCTGTGTGGCTTCTCGGTGTTCAAGCTGGCCCGTTACCTGAAGGCCGAGCTGCTGCTGGTGCTGGGCACCTCGTCGTCGGAGTCGGCGCTGCCGTCGCTGATGGAGAAGATGGAACGTGCCGGCTGCAGCAAGTCGGTGGTCGGCCTGGTGGTCCCCACCGGTTACTCGTTCAACCTGGACGGCACCAACATCTACATGACCCTGGCCGCGCTGTTCATCGCCCAGGCCACCAACACCGAGCTGACCCTGGGCCACCAGATCGCGCTGCTGCTGGTGGCGATGCTCAGCTCCAAGGGCGCTGCCGGCGTCACCGGTGCCGGCTTCATCACCTTGGCCGCCACCCTGGCGGTGGTGCCGGAAGTGCCGGTGGCCGGCATGGCGCTGATCCTGGGCGTGGACCGCTTCATGAGCGAGTGCCGCTCGCTGACCAACTTCATCGGCAACGCGGTGGCCACGGTGGTGGTCTCGCGCTGGGAAGGTGCGCTGGACCGCGACCGCCTGAAGCTGGCGCTGGATGGTCGCGAAAGCGAACTGCCGCCGCCGGTCGATGCCGTGCCGCTGGCGATGACCGAGGCGCTGCCCGCCAAGGGCTGATCCGGGTGTGTGGTACTGCGGGGCCGGTCACGACAGTGGCACGGCCCCGCAGCGTTTCAAGGCGTCCCACGGCTGTCATCGCCAGCGCCGAAGCTGTGCTCTGGTAACGTCGCATACGCCATGGAATTGTGCGGTCGCAGCATCACTGCGACAGCATAGCGACAGGTCCGACCGCTCCAACGGGGGTATGATCCCCTGTCCCTTCTGCCCATTCATGTAACCCACATCGATGTCCAACGAAGATTTCAAACAGGCCGCCCTCGATTACCACCGGATGTCTCCGCCCGGCAAGATCAAGGTTTCCGCTACCAAGCCCATGCTGACCCAGCGCGACCTGTCGCTGGCGTATTCGCCGGGCGTGGCGTACGCCTGTGAAGCGATCAAGGCCGATCCGCAGCAGGCCAGCGAGCTGACCGCCCGCGGCAACCTGGTGGCGGTGATCTCCAACGGCACCGCGGTGCTGGGCCTGGGCAACATCGGCGCGCTGGCCGGCAAGCCGGTGATGGAAGGCAAGGGCGTGCTGTTCCAGAAGTTCGCCGGCATCGATGTGTTCGACATCGAAGTGGACGAGAACGACCCGGACAAGCTGGTCGACATCATCGCCTCGTTGGAGCCGACCTTCGGCGGCATCAACCTGGAAGACATCAAGGCACCGGAGTGCTTCATCGTCGAGCGCAAGCTGCGCGAGCGCATGAAGATCCCGGTGTTCCATGACGACCAGCACGGCACGGCGATCATCGTCGGTGCTGCGGTGCTGAACGCCATGGCGATCACCGGCAAGAAGATCGAAGAAGTGAAGCTGGCGACCACGGGCATGGGCGCGGCCGGCATTTCCTGCGTGAACATGCTGGTGCAGCTGGGCCTGAAGCCGGAGAACATCCTGGCCTTCGACCGCGAAGGCGTGATCCACACCGGCCGTACCGACCTGGACCCGGAAAAGCTGCGCTATGCGCGCGACACCGACAAGCGCACCCTGGCCGAGATCGTCGATGGCGCGGACATCTTCCTGGGCCTGTCGGCGCCGGGCATCCTGACCGCCGAGATGGTCAAGACGATGGCGCCGGACCCGGTGATCTTCGCCCTGGCCAACCCGACCCCGGAAATCATGCCGGAACTGGTGCGCGCCGCGCGTCCGGACGCGATCATCGGTACCGGCCGTTCGGACTACCCGAACCAGGTCAACAACGTGCTGTGCTTCCCGTACCTGTTCCGCGGTGCGCTGGACGTCGGTGCGACCGCGATCAACGAGGAAATGAAGATCGCCTGCGTGCGCGCGATCGCCGCGCTGGCCCGCCGCGCCGCCACCGACATGGGCTCTGCCTATGGCGGTGAGACCCCCAGCTTCGGCCGCGAATACCTGATCCCGCGTCCGTTCGACCGCCGCCTGCTGGTGGAGCTGTCGGCCGCCGTGGCCCAGGCCGCAATGGATTCGGGCGTGGCCGCCCGTCCGATCGCCGACATGGAAGCCTACCGGCAGAAGCTGTCGCAGTTCGTCTACCGCACCAGCCTGATGATGAAGCCGGTCTACGATCGCGCGCGCAGCGACAAGCAGCGCGTGGTGTATGCCGAGGGCGAAGAAGAAGTGGTGCTGCAGGCGGTGCAGAACGTGGTCGACGACGGCCTGGCACATCCGATCCTGATCGGCCGCCCGGAAGTGATCGAATCGCGCATCGAGCGCCTCGGCCTGCGCCTGAAGATCGGCGAGAACATTGAAGTCACCAACATCAATGACGACCCGCGCTTCAACGAATACTGGCAGTACTACCACGGCCTGACCGGCCGTCGTGGCGTCACCGTGGCCGCTGCCAAGAACCTGATGCGTTCGCGCCCGACCCTGATCGCTGCAGTGATGGTGGCCCGTGGCGAAGCCGATGCGATGCTGACCGGCATCGTCGGCCGCTTCCACAAGAAGCTGGGTTACGTGCGCAGCGTGCTGCCGCTGGAATCGAAGGTCACCTCGACCTCGGCGATGACCGGCGTGATCAACCAGCAGGGTGTGTTCTTCTTCGTCGATACCCATGTGCAGGAAGACCCGACCGCAGAGCAGCTGTGCGAAGCGACCCTGCAGGCCGCTTACCGCATGAAGTTGTTCGGCGTCGAACCGAAGGTGGCACTGCTGTCGCACTCCAACTTCGGCAGCCACGATTCGAAGGATGCGCTGAAGATGCGCCAGGTGCGCGAGCTGCTGCTCAAGCGCAACCCGCGTCTGAACGTGGACGGCGAAATGCAGGGCGACACCGCATGGGATGAAGCCCTGCGCCAGAAGCTGCTGCCGGGCTCGACCCTGCAGGGCCGTGCCAACCTGTTCGTGCTGCCGAACCTGGAAGCGGCCAACATCGCCTACAACCTGGTGCGCGTGTTCACCGATGGCGTGGCGATCGGTCCGATCCTGATGGGCGTCAACAAGCCGGTGCACATCCTGACCACCAGCGCGACCTCGCGCCGGATCCTGAACATGACCGCGATCGCCGCGGTTGATGCGCAGATCCGTAAGCAGATCGAAGCGGAAAAGAAGGCATAAGCCTTCGTTCCGCTGCGATCTGCAGAAACGCGCCCCACGGGGCGCGTTTCTGTTTCCGCAACGCGGAAACGGTAGTGCCGGCCGCTGGCCGGCAACCGCGCAGCGCGGCGCTTCCCGTATTCCGCCGGGCATGGCCCGGCGCTACCGGAGAAGCAGCGCGGAAACGGTAGTGCCGGCCGTTGGCCGGCGAGCGCGCAGCGCGGCGCTTCCTGTATTCCGCCGGGCATGGCCCGGCGCTACCGGAGAAGCAACGCGGGAACGGTAGTGCCGGCCGTTGGCCGGCGAGCGCGCAGCGCGGCGCTTCCCGTGTTCCGCCGGGCATGTTCCGCCGGGCATGCCCCGGCGCTACCGGAGAACTGCAGCCGCCCGGTAATCGCCCTGCAACCTCGCTGCGGCCCAATACGCCCACGCGGCCTGGCCGTGGGAAGGGACCGGACCGGCCTTCCCACTCTGGGCCCGACCAACTTTCCATGGGCGGAGCAGTGTCATGCGCAGTCGAGTGAGCAAGCGGTATTTCCAGCAGTTGTTCGCGCTGTACGCCGGCTTCGTGCAGTCGCGTTGAAAGCCGGGGCATCGCCCCGGCGTCGAGCTTACCGCCGCTTCGCGCGTCGCGCGGGCGGCGGCGCAGGGGCCGGGGAGCGCGGCTTGGCATACTCCGCCCACAGCGCCGGCAGGGTCTTGCCGGTGTGCTTCTGCCACAGCGCCGGTGCATAGCGCCCGTCGCGCAGATCCTTGTCCAGTGCCAGCACCAGTCCCGGGTGCGCCGCTTCGGCCCACTTCAGGAAGGCACCGGTCACCCGGTAGCCGCTTTCCACCGTCTGGCCCTGGCTCAGCTTGTCCGGCAACGCCCAGCCGGCAGCGGCGTTGTTCATGCCGTAGCGATCGCGGGCGTAGTCGGCGATGCCCTCCACCAGCCAGCCCGGCACGCGCTTGTCGCCATAGCTGGGGTAGCCCTGCACGATGTGCATCGCTTCGTGGGTGACCAGATCGATGTCATCCGGGTGCTGGACCAGCCAGCCCGGATTGATCGTGATCGTGCTGGCCTTGTCCTTGTCGCCGACGAAGGCGACGCCGTTGTACGCCGGATCGATCACGATGCGCACTTCGTTCGGCGCGGCCGGGCGGAAGTCCGCACGCTCGCGCAGGTAAGCAAAGTAGAACGTATCGATGATGCGCTTGCGCACCGGCGCGGCCAGCGCGCCGGTGGCATCCTGGTAGTACAGGGTCACCCCGTCACGGCTGACCTGGCCATCGAAGGCCTGGGTCTGCGGTTGTGCGTGGCTGAGGCTGGGAAATACAAGGGCGGCAAGAGCGAGGGGGAGCAAACGTAGGCGCATGGACGTCATTGTAGGGGGGAGGGCGCCAACAGTTCGATCTCGGCCAGCTGCAGGCGCCCCGGCGCAGCCAGGCGCAGACGGTACTCGGCGTAGCGTGAGGGCGAGGCGATACGGAACGGGCGGGTCTGCCGCGCCGAGGTGAAGTCTTCGCCGCGTCGCTGGTCCAGCGTTACCCAGCGCCGGTTGCCGGCACGCGCTTCCAGCGTCCACTCACCGCCACGGATCGTGCCGTCACCGCTGGTCAGCGTGTACATCGTCGGTACGCCATCGCCCACGTGGCTCAGTGCGATGGTCACGCCGCCGCCCAGCGGCACGGCCGTGTTGGCATCGTCGTCGATCAGCGCGGGCAGGGCACGGCCATCAGCCAGTGCCGCCTGCGCGCCGTTGCCGAGCAGATCGTGCAGCAACTGCGGGCGCTGGCCACGGGCGGTCAGCGAGCGCGGTACATCATCCACGCCGCTGCCCCAGCGTGACGGCTGCGGGCCCATCACGAAGTCCAGGGTTGCACCCTTGGCGATCACTTCGTGCGGCACCCAGGTTTTGCTCCACGGCTTGCCGTTGATCTTCAGCGACTGCACGTACACGTTCTCCGGCGAATTCTGCGGTGCATTGACGGTCAACACCGCGCCGCCCTGCAGCTCGACGCGCGCATGCTGGAACGCTGGCGAACCAATCACGTACTCCGGCGCACCCATGCGCAGCGGATACAGGCCCAGCGAGGCCAGCACGTACCACGCCGAGGTCTCGCCGTTGTCCTCGTCGCCCGGATAGCCCTGGCCGATCTCGCTGCCGACATACAGCCGCGACAGGATCTCGCGCACATGCTGCTGGGTCTTCCACGGCTGCCCGGCATACAGGTACATCCACGGGATGTGGTGTGCCGGCTGGTTGCTGTGCGCGTACATGCCCATGCGCACGTCGCGCGCTTCGGTCATCTCATGGATGGTGCCGCCGTAGGAGCCGGCGAATGCGGCGTCGGCGGTTTCCGGGGTGGCGAAGAAGGTATCGAGCTTGGCGGCCAGCTTGTCGCGGCCACCGTACAGCGCGGCCAAGCCTTCGCCATCGTGCGCGGCGGTGAAGGCGAACGTCCAGCCATTGGACTCGGTGTAGTCGTGGCCCCACACGCGCGGGTCGTAGTCCTTGGCCTGCAGGCGCCAACTGCCATCGGGCCTGCGGCCCTGGAAGAAGCCGGCGGCCGGATCGAACAACGTCGCGTAGCTGCCGGCGCGGTGGCGGAAGTAGTCGGCCTCGGTGGCGTAGCGTTCGCGTGCGGACGGTGTGGTCGCGCGCTTGGCCAGGGCATCGGCCATGTTGGCGATGCCGAAATCATTGAGCGCACCTTCCATCGTCCACGACATGCCTTCATGCACGTCGGCGCTGGCATAGCCGCGGAACGTCGAACGATCCATGCCCTTGCGGCCGACGTGGCGGTCCGGTGGCACCACGGTGGCGTTCTTCAGCGCTGCGGCGTAGGCCTCTTCCGGATCGAAGCCACCGATGCCCTTCAGCCACGCATCGGCGAAGGCGACGTCCGAGCTGGTGCCGACCATCAGGTCCGCGTAGCCCGGCGAGGACCAGCGCGCGACCCAGCCACCGGCGCGGTACTGCTCGATGAAGCCCTGTACCAGCTGCCCGGCATCATCCGGGGTGAACAGCGCATACGCCGGCCAGGTGGTGCGGAACGTGTCCCAGAAGCCGTTGTTGACGAAGACCTTGCCGTCGCGCACCGGTGCGAAGCTGCGCGTCGCGCTGCCGTCGGTGTTGTCATCGGCGGCGCTGGCCTGGCTGGCATAGCGCCACTCGGGCGCGGCGGCGGTGCCCACATTCTCGTGGCCGGAATTGGGGTACAGGTACAGCCGGTACAGGCTGGAGTACAGCGTGGTCTTCTGGTCGTCACTGGCATTGCCGATGTCGAAACGGGCCAGGCGTGCATCCCACGCATCCTGTGCGCGTCCGGCCACGCTTTCCAGCGTATCGGCGGCGGCGATTTCCAGTGCCAGGTTGTGCCGCGCCTGCTCGACGGAGATCAACGAGGTGGCGATGCGCATCGTCACCCGGCGCTCGCTGCCTGGGTCGAACTTGATGTAGCCGGTCGGGCGGCCGGTGCCGATCTGGCCGCTGCTGCGCCACGGCCTGTCGAAGCTGGCCACCACGTACATGCGGGTGGCGCCGTTGGACAGGCCGCTGCGGGTATCGGTGTAGCCGGTCAACGTCTGCGTGGCGGCATCGAGGGTGAGTCCGCCGCGGGCATCGACGTTGTCGAACAGCAGGTTGGCGTCGCCGCCTTCGGGGAACTCGAAGCGGAACAGCGCGGCATGGTCGGTGGGGGCGATGGACGCGGCGATGCCGTTGTCGAAGCGCACGTCGTAGCGGTACGGGCGCGCGTTTTCCTGCGTGCGGTCGAAGGACAACGCCCGCTTGCTGCGGTCCGCTTCGGGCACACCGCGCGTGGCGGAGGGCATCACCTGGAAGGTCTGGCGGTCGCCCATCCACGGGCTGGGCTGGTGGCTCAGCGCCAACGCCTGCAGCTGCGGCCGGTTCTTCGCATCGTTCTGCTCGTTCCAGCGGTACAGCCAGTTCAGTGCGCCGGCATCGGTCACCGGCGTCCAGAAGTTGAAACCGTGCGGTACCGCAGTGGCCGGGAAGTTGTTGCCGCGCGAGAAGGTGCCGTTGGCCTGGGTTCCGCGCGTGGTCAGTACCCAGTTGGAGACCCGCTGCGGCGCCTGCCGTGGCTGCACGTCCAGGCGCACGTCGTCGATCCAGCCCGACACAGGCGCGCCATTGGCGCTGGCCACCTCGAGCTCGATGGCCAGCACGCGGCGGCCCTTCAGCGCCGGCATGTCGCCCAGCCTGACCGCCTTGCGCGCCCACTGCTGCGGGTACAACGTCTTCGAATCGCCCTGCGCCCGTGCGCCCAGCGCTACGCCGTGCTGGTCGCGCGCGCCGCTGGCGGAGACGCGGCTGCCATCG
This sequence comes from Stenotrophomonas sp. 1278, assembly GCF_029892765.1. Lineage (NCBI taxonomy): Bacteria > Pseudomonadati > Pseudomonadota > Gammaproteobacteria > Lysobacterales > Lysobacteraceae > Stenotrophomonas > Stenotrophomonas sp. 1278. The sequence goes on along the minus strand of NZ_JARXWD010000009.1, from coordinate 82,116 downwards.
TCCAGCAGCAGGTCCAGCGAGACATAGGTGGAGGCCACGGTGTCCTTGCCGACGATCTCCGGCAATACCAGCCAGGACAGCGTGGTGTCGGTGTCGATGGGCAGATCGGTCTTGAACAGTTCGCGGCGTGCCTGGCCGCCACTGGTGCTGTAGTGCAACGCATGCAGGCCGCTGTAGCCGACGTTGCGCTTGGCCGCGTACGGCGCGCCGGGGCCACTGCCGACGTCGATGGACAAGGTGCCATCGGACCTGGCCGGTGCCGGTTCGCCCGGCTCGAAGGAGGTCTGCAGCCCTTGCGCCAGCACCGGCGTCGCAGTGGTCGCACAGGCCAGGGCCAGGGCGAGCGGAAGCAGGGCGCGGCGCGGATCGTACAGGGTCATGCAGGGTCTCCCGGTAGGGCAGGCGGCAGGCAGAACCCGCATCGGCGAACACCACGGACAGCATCGCCCCGTCCGCCGCAGGGCAGTCGGGAGGCGATGCAGGTCCGGTGGGGGGCGGGCCATGCGATCGGGTCAGGAATGGATCGCTGCCGATGCTGCAACAGCCGGCAGCGCCCTGACAAGTGCCATTTAGTTCGATCCAAATGCGGGGAATTCGAACGACGACCGATTCCGCGCGGAACTGACTGGCCTGCCTGGGATTTCCCGCCGATGGGGCAGGGCGACGGCGGCGCGGGAGGGGCAGGGCGGTCGCACGTGGCTGCACCGGCGAAGGCTGCAAGCGGGCCGCCGCGCGCAGCGGCCACGCCGCGCACGGTGTTTGCCGGGCCCAGATGCTAGAATCGCAGGCCTCGCAATCCGTTCATCGACATCCGCCATGAGCCATACCGCCACCGCGCCCGCCAACGCCGAAAAGCGCTACACCGTGCACCGCAGCGATCTGCCGCTGAGCTGCCCGACCCCGGAAATGGCGCTGTGGAACTCGCATCCGCGGGTGTACCTGCCGATCGAAGACGAACCCAACGGGCAAGCGCAGTGTGCTTACTGCGGCGCCGTGTTCGTGCTGGCCGACTAAACGGCTGCCCCCTCGATGCGCCGATTGACCGTGGTGCAGTTGCTGCCGGCGCTGCACTCCGGCGGTGTCGAGCGCTCGACCCTTGAAATCGCCGCGGCCCTGGTCGCTGCCGGCCATCGCGCGCTGGTGGTGTCCGCTGGTGGTCGCCTGGTGCAGCCGCTGCTCGACAGCGGTGCCGAGCACCTGACCCTGGATATCGGCCGCAAGTCGCTGCTGACGCTGCGCCATCTGCCTACCCTGCGTCGCCTGTTCACCGAAGTGGGCGCCGACATCGTCCACGCCCGTTCGCGCCTGCCGGCGTGGCTGGGGCTGTACGCGATCCGTGCGATGCAGCCGGCGCAACGCCCGCATTGGGTGACTACCGTGCATGGGCTGAATTCGCCCAGCCGCTACAGCGCGGTGATGACCAGCGGCGAACGCGTGATCTGTGTGTCCAACAGCGTGCGCGACTACGTACACACGCATTACCCGACGGTGCCGCACGACAGGCTGCAGGTGATCCCGCGCGGGGTGGATGTCAGCCAGTTCCCGCGCGTGGCACGCGCTGATCGGCGCCCCCGGCTGGCGCTGGCGGCCGACTACCCGTGGCTGGCCCAGGTCGACGGACCGCTGTTGATGCTGCCCGGTCGCGGCACCCGCCTGAAAGGCCACGCCCACGCGTTGCAGCTGCTTGCCGATGTCCGTGCAGCAGGCGTGCCGGCACAGTTGTGGATGCTGGGCACCGACGAGCCTGGCCGGGAAGCCTATGTGGCAGAGCTGCGCAGGCAGGCGGCCGCACTGGGCGTGACCGGGGCGGTGCACATCAGTACGCCGACTGCGCGCATCGCCCAGGCGTACGCCGCCAGCGATCTGGTGCTGCAGCTGTCGGACAAACCGGAAGCTTTTGGTCGCACCGTGGTCGAAGCGTTGTCGGTCGGCCGCCCGGTGCTGGGTTGGAACCATGGTGGGGTCGGCGAACTGCTGCAGCAGCTGCAACCCAGTGGCGCAGTGCAGTTGGGCAATGCGCAGTTGCTGGGTGAACGTGCGCTGGCCCTGTTGGCACAGCCGCCGTCGCTGCCGGGCCGTATCCCGTTTACCCTGCAGGCCATGCAGCGCGATACCCTCCGTCTTTATGCCGACCTCGCTGGCTGACGCCACGCCGCCCCTGCGCGATGAGCGCGCCGGCCGCTGGGCACCTTGGTGGGTGCTGGCCTACGTCGCGTTGTGGCCGCTGCCGGGTATCGCCGAAACAGTGCTGGGCCTGGGGGCGTTGTACGCCGCCGCACGCATGGTCATCCGCCGGGTGCAGCATCGCCCTCATCTGCTGAGCCCGGCAGCGTGGGCACTGACATCGATTCTTTTCCTTGGCTACTGGTTGCCGCAGGCCTTCTCGGCCTTCGATGCCGTGGACCCTTCGGCGTCGTGGACCAAGGCTGCGGCCGGGCTGCGCTATCTGCCTTTCATGTGGCTGGTGGCGATCGCCGCGGCCAACCCGCAGCGGCGGCGCCTGACCTTGGGTGGGTTGGCGGTGATCACCGGCCTGTGGACGCTCGATGCGCTGGTGCAGGCACTGGCAGGCACCAGCCCCTGGTTCTGGTCGCTGCAGCAGATCAAGCTGGCCATCAGCGGCAATGCATTGTGCCCGGCTGAAGAAGCCGCGCTGGCCGACCGTCTCAGCGGCGCGCTTGGGCCGTGCAACCTGAAATTCGGCCAGGTGCTGGCCAGTCTTTCGCCGTTCCTGTTGTTGCCGGTGGCGCGCCGTTTCGGCAATGCGGGCTGGTTGCTGGCCGTCGCCGCGGTGGGCGTGGTGCTGCTGCTGGCCGGCTCGCGTGCCTCATGGATCACCTTCGGCCTGGTGGTCGCCTACAGCGGCGTGCGCCAACTGGGATGGAAGCGGCTGGGCCTGCTCGCGCTGGTGGGTATTCTCTCGGCGAGCGTACTGGCCGCCAGCGTGCCGCAGCTGCGTGAGCGTGTGGCGCGAACGGCAATGGCCTGGGACGGTGGCGAGGATGGGGTCGAGCAGGCCCTGTCCGGCCGTACCCGCATCTGGAGCGCGGCGGCCTGCATGATCGAAGCACACCCGATCAATGGTGTCGGTGCACGTGGCTTCCGCGATGCCTATCCCCACTGCGTTGCGGATGAAGGACCGGCGGTGTGGGGCACCATGCCCGCGCTGCACGCCCATCAGATCGTGCTGGAGATCCTGGCCGAGACAGGTGTGCTGGGGCTGCTGCTGTGGCTGGCGGCGGTGGCACAGGCATGGCGGGCATGGCGTTTCGCCCCGGCCCCGGCGCGCGAACGTGCACGCCCGGCAATGCTGGCACTGGCGGTCACCGTGTTCCCGCTCAATACGCACCTGGCGTTCTATTCCGCGTTCTGGGGCGGCTTGACCGTCCTGCTCGCCGCGCTGTTCGTCGGCACGTTGCTGGCGCGCGAACCGGACGATCAGCCGGGCGCCGGGTAATTTCCGCATCCACGCATGGCGTGGATCTACTGGATTGTGCGGGGGTGGGGAACGTCTCGTCCACGCATGGCGTGGATCTACTTGCGTGTGCGGGTTGGGCCCTATCCACGCATGGCGTGGATCTACTGGATTGTGCGGGGTGGCTGGTCGTATCCACGCATGGCGTGGATCTCCGGGGACGTGTCTGGCGGGGGAGCAGTAGATCCACGCCATGCGTGGATGGGCTTTCCCATGAACATTGGCCGGTGTCGCGGCTTTTCCCGACTGGCCGCAGGGTGGTCCGCCAATGCAAGGATGACCGGGCAAACCGCAGTCTGTCCCCATGGCAAGCCCCAGACTCCGCTACGGTCGCTACTCCCGCACGGGAAATGTCTATTCCCTGACCACGACAACACACGGCCGGGAGCCATTCTTCTCCGACGCAGGCAATGTCGCTGTGCTGGTGGACGCGCTGCGCTTCGTCGAACGCAGCGGCATCAGCCACAGCCTCGCCTGGGTGGCGATGCCCGACCACCTGCACTGGTTGATGGAGCTGCAGAAGGGAACGCTGGCCCAGTGCATGGCGTTGCTGAAATCACGCAGCAGCCGGCAGCTGAACCGGATATCGGGACGAAAAGGGCCGCTCTGGCAGCACGGCTATCACGACCATGCGGTGTGTACCGATGAATCCCTTCATGACAAGGCGATGTACATCCTGGGCAATCCGGTGCGGGCCGGATTGGCTGGTGGGCTGGGGGACTACCCTCACGCCTGGTGTCGTTGGCCGTTGTAGATTCCGGCATCGGAAGAGAGAACATCCACGCATGGCGTGGATCTACTGATCGGCATTCCCAGTAGATCCACGCCATGCGTGGATGGGACGTTCCTTCCCTACCACCCGTCACTTGTAGAAATCGCTGCGCCCACCGGGCTGGCGCTTGAAGCGGCGATGGATCCACAGGTACTGGTCCGGTGCCTCGCGCACCATCTGCTCGATGGCCTGGTTGACCCGCGTGGTATCGGCTTCGACGTCCTCGCTGGGGAAATTCTCCAGCGGCGCGCCGATCTTCAGGAAGTACTTCCCGCCTTCGCGGCGATGGAAGTAGGGGATGACCGCACAACCGGTCATCCGCGCCAGCTGGTGGGTTGCGGTGATGGTGGAGGCAGTGTGGCCGAAGAACGGCACGAACACGGTGTCCTTGCCGCGCATGTCCTGGTCGGGTGCGTACCAGAGGAAGCCGCCCTTTTTCAGGTGGCGCACCGTCGCGCGGATGTCCTCGTTGGCGTACATCGCCTTGGCATAGCGCAGGCGGCCGAACTTCACCGCCCACTCGTACACCGGGTTCTTGTGCTTGCGGTACATGCCGGACAGGTCGACGTGGTCGCACAGCAGGCGGCCGCACATTTCCAGAGTCATGAAGTGGCCCGAGACCAGCAGCACGCCGCGGCCTTCGGCCTGCATCTGCTTGAGGTGTTCCAGCCCTTCGATGTGCACCTGCGGACGGATGCTGTCGATGCTGCCCCACCAGGAACGCGCGCATTCGAAGATGCCCACACCCAAGGCGTCGAAGCTGTCGCGCACCAGGCGCTTGCGCCAGGCCTCGTCCTTCTCGGGGAAGCACAGCTTGAGGTTGACCTCGGCGGCATGGCGGCGGCTGCCGGCCAGGCGCCAGGCGATCGAGCCGACCCCGCGGCCCAGCACGCGCTGCAGCGTCCACGGCAGCCGGGCGATCCCGAAGGCAGTGAACATGACGGCAAACATCGGCCAGTTGCGTGGATCACGCAGCGACGGACGGACGGCGGTGGTGGCATCGGACATGCCGCCATTCTACCAACCCGGCCGCGTGTCTTTCCCGGGGGGCTCCCGTATCCTTGCCGCATGCGTAAAGACCCTGTCGAATGGATCCTGCGTGGCCTGTACTCGGCCGTGCTGTACCTCCTGCTGCCGATCACCGTGTACCACCTGGTCTGGCGCGGCTTCCGGGTCCGTGAATACTTCCGGCGCTGGGATGAACGCTATGCGTCCTATCCGCAGCCCAGCGGCCAGCCCCGGGTCTGGCTGCATGCGGTCTCGGTGGGCGAGGTCAACGCCGCTGCGCCGCTGGTCAATGCGCTGCGCGCGCAGCGGCCGGACATCCGCTGGGTCATCACCACCATCACCCCGACCGGCTCGGAACGGGTGCGCGCGCTGTGGGGCGATGCGCTGGACCATGTGTACCTGCCGTACGACGTGCCGGGCAGCGTCAACCGCTTCCTGGGGCACTTCCAGCCCAGCCTGGCGCTGATCCTGGAAACCGAGCTGTGGCCGAACATGCTGTTCGGCTGCCGCGACCGTCGCATTCCGGTGTACATCCTCAATGCGCGCCTGTCGGCCCGATCGCTGCGCGGCTACCGCGTGCTGGCGGCGTTGATCCGGCGTGCGCTGCGCACGGTCACCTGCGTGGCCGCACAGTCGCAGGATGACGCTGCGCGGTTCGTGCAGCTGGGCGCGGCGCCGGAACAGGTGCAGGCACTGGGCAACCTGAAGTTCGACATCGCCACGCCGGACGTGCAGCCCTTCATCGAACAGTTCCATGCCCATGTGCCGGCCACGCGCCCGGTGTGGATCGCGGCCAGCACGCATGATGGTGAAGAGCAGGCAGTGATCGACCTGCACCGCCGCCTGCGCCAGCAGCATCCGGACCTGCTGCTGCTGTGGGCGCCGCGGCATCCGGAGCGCTTCCCCAAGGTGGAGGCGCTGGCCCGCGAGCAGGGCTGGAACGTGTCGACACGGCGCGCACAGCAGTGGCCGGACGCGCGTAGCGATGTCTTCGTCATCGACACGCTGGGCGAACTGATGCCGTTCTACGGCTGTGCCCAGGTCGCCTTCGTCGGTGGCAGCCTGCAGGCCATCGGCGGCCACAACCTGCTGGAACCGGCAGCGATGGGCACCGCAGCGGTGACCGGCCCGCATCTGCACAACTTCGCCGAGATCTCGCGGCGCATGCGCGAGGCCGGTGCACTGCTGATCGGCGAGGACGTGCAGGCGGTGGGTGATCTGCTGCTGCACCTGCTCGACGACGTGCAGGCGCGCGAAGACATGGCCCGCGCCGGTTGCACGCTGGTCAGCAATGGCCGCGGCGCGCTGCAGCGGACCCTGCAGCTGGTGGCTCCACACCTGCCGCCGCCGCTGGCCTGAGACCCCGCCTGTCGCCCTCAGATGTTTCAAGGGCGCCCTGCCTTTGCGCTGTCGTGAACGCCTGCATCAAGCCCGCTTGATGGTGGTGAATCTGTCGTAGCTGGACCGCTCGCGCCGACCACGGCGTGCAAGCTGTCACATCATCGTTCGTATGGCGCAGATTCCGATTCCGCTTACCGCGTCAGGCTGCCAGCCTGTTGTCGACCACGCTTGGGCGACATCAAGGGAGCTTTGAATGATCGGTGACAACGGAGGCGCGCTGCACGCCAGCGCGAAGCCCGGGAGGCTGGGCACCGACCATCTGCTGGTGGTGGCGCTGACCCTGCTGTTGGGCGGCAGCGTTGTCGCCCTGGTCGGGCAGCACACGGCGGCACAGGCGGGGCCCGCCATTGTCCTCAGCCTGTTGCTGGCGGCGTTGGGCGCAGTGCCGATGCTGTATTGCCTGCGCATGGCGATGCGGCGCCTGCCGGATGCTTCGGGTCTGCATGGTCTGCTGCGTGCCGCCTGGGGCAGGCTGCCTGCCGACGTACTGGTGATTGCCCTGCTGCTGGAACTGATGGCGACCATCGCAGGGCTGGCGCAATCGATGGCGCGTCATCTGTACGCAGCCGCCGAGGTCATCGACGCCGCACCCGGGCAGTGGCTGCCCTTGCCGCTGGCGGCGGCGATCCTGGTGCTGCTGCTGGGGGCTGCCACTGCAGTGCTGCGGACGCCGCGCGCGCTGTTGTTGGCCAGTGCACTGTTGACGGTGAAGCTGGGCGTGGGCCTGCTGCTGTTGTTGCTGGCAGCACGCCATGTGCACTACGCGCATTGGATTCCGTGGCTGCCATCGGCTACCGCGCCCTATCGCTTCGGGTTGGGTGGCGTGTTGGCAGCGGGCGTGGCATTGCTCGGCGTCCTGCTGGGTGCAGGTCTGCTGGCAGGGTTTTCCGGGCGGGTGCCGCGCCCTCGTTCGCAGGTTTCCAGAGCCGCTGGCGCAGCGGTGCTGATGGCGATGTTGTGGCTGATGGTATTGGCTGCGCTGCAGTCGGGCCTCGTCGAGTTTGCCGCGTTGGCCAGCACGCGGCCGCTGTCGGTGGCGTTGCAGGGGATCCCGCAGCTGCAGTGGTTGCTGCCACTGTTGCCGTTGGCGGGCGGCGCGGGGCTGGCGGCCCTGCAGTTGGTGCTGCTGCTGTTGGCCGCGCGGCTGGGGGTGGAAGTCTGGCCGCCGAAGTCCGGCGAAGTGGGTACCGGTGCGCGTTTGCTGCTGACGCTGGCGCTGACCGTGCTGTCGGCGGCGTTGGCGCTGTCGCTGCCGGAGGGGTGGCTCCCACAGCTGCCGGGGCCTGCAGGCCTGCTGGTCCTGGCCGCCGTGTGCCTCGGCGTTGCCCGCAGCCAGTGGCAGGTGCGGGCCGCGGCCGGCGAACGGCGGCTGATCCCGATGGTGCTCTCCCCAGTGGCAACCGCACTGTGCCTGTTGCCGGCAGCCACGTCGCGGCTGTTTCTACCGGTGCTGGTGGTGCTGGCGGTCGTGTTGGCAGGCGTCCTGTTGCGTCGGCGCGCCGGGCGTTCGCGCTAGCGCACCCCCACACACCGCAGGCCATCTGCAATCAATAAAAAAGCCACCCTCGCGGGTGGCTTTGTGACCAGGCCGGTCGCGCCGACTCAGTTCGTGGTCGTCGACGGGTTGCCCGCGTCCTGGGTCAGCAGGCGGTTGATGTCCTGCAGTTCGGCGACATCCAGGCCACCCACGGCCTGGCTCAGCAGCAGGCGGTTCTGCAGGAAGTTGTAGCGGGCCTGCGCGTAATCCAGCTGTGCGGAGAACAGGATGCGCTGGTTCTGGATCACGTCCAGCACGGTGCGGGTACCCACTTCCAGGCCAACCTGCGAGGCATCGTAGGCGCTCTGCGCGGAAACCACGGCCAAACGGCGCGCTTCCACTTCGCTGATGCCCTGCACCAGGGTCTGGTAGGCATTGCGGGTGTTGCGGTCCAGCGCGCGCTTCTGCTGCTCGAAACCATCCTGGGCGATGTCACGCTGGGCCAGCGCCTGGCGCACGCCGGACTGGGTGGCGCCGCCGGAGAAGATCGGCACGCTCAGGGTCAGGCCGATGCTGTTGGTGCGTGCATCGGGGGAGAGCGAACCGGCACCGACGCTGTCGCCCCAGGTCGCGCTCTTGCCCCAGCTGCCGCCCAGCGACAGGGTCGGGTAGTGACCGCCACGGGCGGCCTGCACGCCGGCTTCGGCGGCGCCGACCTTCAGCTCCTGCGCCTTCAGCGCCGGATTCTGCGTGGTCGCCTGCTGCACCAGCTGGTCCAGGTTGCCGCGGTTGGCCGGCACTTCCGGACGGAAATCGGCCGGCAGGCCCTTCAGGTTGACCACCGGCTGGCCGGTCAGTTCGGTCAGGGCCTGGTAGTTATCGGCCAGGGTGTTCTGCGCAACGATGGTGTTGGCGCGCGCCTGGTCGTACTGGGCGCGTGCTTCATGCACGTCGGTGATCGGCGCCAGGCCCACTTCCAGGCGCTTGTCGGCGAAGTCGAACTGCTTCTTCGCGGCCGCTTCATTGGTCTGTGCGGCGTTCAGCGATTCGATCGCCACCAGCACGTTGAAGTAGGCCGCCGAGGTGCGCACGATCAGGTTGTCGTTGGCCGAGTCGAGGGTGAAATCAGCCGCCTTGCTCAGCTCGCGCTGCGAGCGCAGGTTGTTGATCTGCGTCCAGTTGAACAGCGTCTGCGAACCGTCGATCGTGTAGTTGCGGCGCTTGCTGGTGACCGTGCCGGAGTTGGCGTCATGGTCGGCTTCGGTGCGGGTGCGGCTCAACTGGGCCTGGCCATTGATCTGCGGCAGCAGGGCAGCACGCGCCTGCACGGCGCCTTCCTTGTCGTACAGCCGGGTGGATTCGGCGGCGGACAGCTGCGGGTCACCATTGCGCGCCATTTCATAGACCTGCAGCAGGTCGGCGGCATGGGCGGACAACGGCAGCAGGGCAGTGGCCAGCGCAACAGCGAGGGATCGGCGGATCATTGCGGCTTCCTTGGACTCAGAGGTGGAACTGGGGGGCCGGGGCGGCACCACGCAGGTAATCGATATCGGTCTCGAACAGCGACTCGGTGCTGCCATCGGCCTTCACCAGCAGTGCTTCCATTGCCGGCGAACGGCCCTGGATGACATACAGGCGACCACCCGGACGCAACCACGAAGCAAACTGTGACGGCACCACGTCGACGGCGCCAGTGACACAGATCACGTCGAAGCGGCGTTCGGTCTGCCAGGCCAGGCCATCGGCCACTTCCACGCGCACGTTGGTGCCCAGGCCGGTGGCATCCAGGCGGGCGCGCGCAGCGGCGGCCAGTTCCGGATCGATTTCCAGGCTCAGCACGTCGCGCGCCAGCGCGCCGATGCAGGCCGACAGGAAGCCGCTGCCGGTGCCGATTTCCAGCACTTCGTCACCCGGCTGCAGATCCAGTGCCTGCAGGGTACGGCCCTCGATGACCGGCTTCATCATCTTCTGGCCGTTGCCGATCGGCAGTTCGACATCGGCATAGGCCAGCGCCCGGTGCGCGTCGGCGACGAAGGCCTCGCGCGGCAGGCGGGCCAGGACGTCGAGCACCTTGATGTCCAGCACGTCCCAGGGACGGATCTGCTGTTCCACCATCAGTTCGCGGGCGTGGGCGTAATCAATCGTCATGAGGTTCAAATCCAGCGCAGTGGGCCGGCCATTTTACCGGTGCCGGGGGCCGGCGGCGCGCCCAGAGCATCAGCTGCGGGGTGGCCGGGGTCGCAGTGCCGGAAGTCATCGCGACCTCCGGTTCGTTCAGTTTTGGTTATCCAGCATTCCCAGCCCCCCGCGGCGCGTAGGCGCGCAGGAAGAAATCCACACTGGCGGCCACATGGATCGCAGCATCGGTCTCGACGGGGGACAGTGGCATGCCGCACATCATATGCATGTGCACTTCGCCCTTCACCAGGGTCAGGAACTGCTGGCCGGCGATGTAGCAGTCGGGGATATCCAGTTCGCCGCGCTCGGCACGCGAACGCATGAAGTCGGCCAGTGCCTCGCAGGTGCGTTGCGGGCCCGCCTGCCAGAACAGTTCGCGCAGGCGCTCGTCGGTCTCCGGCGCCATCATCATCCGCTGGATCGACAGGGCCGCGTCGGAGGTGATCATCTCGAAGAACGCCATGCCGATGCCCAGCAACTGGTCACGCAGGGGGCCTTCGACGTCGGCCACGAACAGCGCGTCGGGCAGCATCTCGATGCACTTGGACTGCACAGCTTCGGAGAACAGGGTCTCTTTGTCGCCGAAATGGCTGTAAACGGTCAGCTTCGAGACGCCGGCCTGGGCAGCAATGCTGTCCATGCTCACGCCGCTGTAGCCCTGTTCGATGAACAGTGTCTTGGCTGCCTCGAGTATTGCCGCGCGCTTGCCCAGATCCTTGGGGCGCCCGGGACCGGCAGCCTTGGCAGCGGGCTTGGCCGTCGGCTTTCGGGAAGTGGAAGAACTCATTCCGCTAATACTAGACCAAGCGGTTCGATATTTATACTATACCGGCTGGTTCACTAATGTCCGCGTTGCAACAGTATGTTGCCGGCGCGTTCCCCCCGGATTTCTTTTCAGGTCCTGTACCTCATGAAAAACATGCGTTGGTTGGGCGTAGGCGTACTGGTCGTGGTGTTGGCAGCGTGCGGCAAGCAGGCCGCCGAGCCGGCGGCGGCCATCCCGGTGCTGGTGGTGCATCCCACCACGCAGGATGGACAGGCCGCGGCCGCCTACCCCGGCGAGGTGCGTGCCCGCCAGGAAAGCCCACTGTCGTTCCGGGTTGGCGGCAACCTGGTCAGGCGCCTCGTCGACGCAGGCGAGCGGGTGAAGAAGGGCCAGCTGCTGGCCGAGCTGGATGCGGCCGACTACGCCTCGCAGGCGGCGGCGTCGCAGGCGCAGCTGGCGGCGGCGGAAGCAGACCTGGTGCGCGCGCGCGATGACCAGAAGCGCTATGCCAAGCTGGCGGAAGACCAGCTGGTGAGCCGCTCGGCACTGGACCAGCAGACGGCGGCATTCAAGGCTGCACAGGGCCAGGCCAACGCCGCCCGGGCCAACCTCGCCGTGGCCCGCAACCAGGCCGAGTACGCGCAGCTGCGCGCACCCGCCGATGGCGTGATCGCCAGCCGCCAGGCCGAAGCCGGGCAGGTCGTGAGCGCGGGGCAGACGGTGTTCACCCTGGCCGCCGATGGTGGCCGTGAGGTGCTGATCGCGCTGCCGGAAAGCAGCATCCGCGACTACAAGGTCGGCCAGTCGGTGCAGGTGGAACTGTGGAACCGTCCGGGCCAGCTGCTGCCGGGCACCCTGCGCGAGATCGCCCCGGCCGCCGATGCACAGGCGCGCACCTATGCCACGCGCGTGAGCCTGGCGCCGGAAGCACTGAGCGAAGTGGAACTGGGCCAGAGTGCGCGGGTGTTTGCCACCGCCGGGCGCAGTGGTGCGTTGCAGCTGCCGCTGGCGGCTGTGCTGCGCGGCAGTGATGGCAAGGCCAGCGTGTGGGTGGTCAATCCGTCCAACGGTGCATTGAAGGCAACGCCGGTGCAGGTGGGTGCCTACGGCGCGCAGGCCGTGCCGGTCGTGTCCGGCGTGGGCGCGAAGGACTGGGTGGTCGCTGCCGGCGGCCATCTGCTGCGCGAAGGCCAGGTGGTGACGCCGGTCGACCGCCAGAACCGCCCGGTGCTGGCACCGTCGGCCGCCAAGCCGGCGCCGGCCGCAGGCAAGGGGCACTGACCCGTGCGCCGCTTCAATCTCTCCGAATGGGCGCTGGGCAACCGTGCGCTGGTGTTGTTCGCGATGCTGGCGTTCGCCGTCATCGGTGCCTGGTCGTACAAGCACCTGGGCCAGTCCGAAGATCCGCCCTTCACCTTCAAGGCGATGGTGGTACGCACGATGTGGCCGGGCGCCACCGCCGAGCAGGTCTCGCGGCAGGTGACCGAGCCGATCGAAAAAGCGCTGATGAACACCGGCGAGTACGAATTCATCCGTTCGTACTCGCGGCCGGGCGAATCGCAGGTGATCTTCATGGCGCGCGACAGCCTGCGCTCCAAGCAGATTCCGGACCTGTGGTACCAGGTGCGCAAGCGCGTGGGCGATATCCGCGCGACGCTGCCGAGGGAGATCGTCGGGCCCTTCTACAACGATGAGTTCGGCGACACCTTCGGCAACATCTATGCGTTGACCGGCGAAGGCTTCGACTACGCGGTGAAGCGCGACTATGCCGACCGCATCCAGCTGGAGCTGCAGCGCGTGCCCGACGTCGGCAAGATCGACCTGGTCGGCCTGCAGGACGAGAAGGTGTGGATCGAGCTGTCCAACACCAAGCTGGCCACGCTGGGCGTATCGCTGCAACAGGTGCAGCAGGCGCTGGCCGACCAGAACGCGGTCAGCGCCACCAGCTTCTTCGAAACCCCGACCGACCGCGTGCAGCTGCGCGTGACCGGTCAGTTCGATTCGATCGAGGACATCCGCAAATTCCCGATCCAGGCCGGCGAACGCACGCTGCATCTGGGCGACATCGCCGAGGTCAAGCGTGGCTTTGCCGATCCGGCCTCGCCGAAGATGCGCTTCATGGGCCAGGATGCGATCGGCCTGGCGGTGGCGATGAAGGACGGCGGTGACATCCTCAAGCTCGGTGCCACCCTGGATGCCGAGTTCGAACGCCTGCAGAAGACTCTGCCGGCCGGTATGCAGCTGCGCAAGGTGTCCGACCAGCCGCATGCGGTGGAAGAGTCGGTGGGCGAGTTCGTGCAGGTGCTCACCGAAGCGGTGGTGATCGTGCTGCTGGTCAGCTTCTTCTCGCTGGGCCTGCGTACCGGCCTGGTGGTGGGCGTGACCATCCCGCTGGTGCTGGCGATGACCTTCTTCGTCATGCACTACTTCGATATCGGCCTGCACAAGATTTCGCTGGGTGCACTGGTGCTGGCACTGGGCCTGCTGGTGGACGATGCGATCATCGCGGTGGAGATGATGGCCACCAAGATGGAGCAGGGCTACGACCGCCTGCGCGCGGCCAGTTTCGCCTGGGAATCCACCGCCTTCCCGATGTTGACCGGTACCCTGATCACTGCCGCTGGCTTCCTGCCCATCGCCACGGCGGCATCCAGCACGGGTGAGTACACCCGTTCGCTGTTCCAGGTGGTGACCATCGCGCTGGTGGTGTCGTGGATCGCGGCAGTGCTGTTCATCCCGTACCTGGGTGACAAGATGCTGCCGGACCTGTTCAACCCGCAGCTGCCGAAGCCGGACAGCCTGGCCGGCCGCTGGCGCGCCAAGCGCCTGCAGTGGGCCGACCGGCATCCGTCACTCGCGCGCTGGATCGCACCGAAGGAGCATGCGCACGATCATGATCCATACCAGCGGCCGTTCTACACGCGCTTCCGGGCGTTCCTGGATACCTGCCTGCGCCATCGCTGGTGGGTGATCGCTGCGACCATTGCCCTGTTCATCGGTTCGCTGATGCTGTTCCGCTTCGTGCCACAGCAGTTCTTCCCCGACTCGACCCGCCCGGAGCTGATGGTGGACATCGAGCTGGCCGAAGGTGCGTCGCTGGCCGCGACCCAGGCACAGGCCGACAAGCTGGAGAAGCTGCTGAAGGGGCGCGAAGGCATCAGCAACTACGTGGCCTACGTCGGCACCGGTTCGCCGCGCTTCTACCTGCCGCTGGACCAGCAGCTGCCGGCCACCAACTTCGCCCAGTTCGTGGTGCTCACCGAAGACGCCAAGGCCCGCGAATCGACCCGCGATTGGATGCTGAAGGACGTGATCAGTCAGTTCCCGGATGTGCAGATGCGGGTGACGCGCCTGGAGAACGGGCCGCCGGTCGGTTATCCGGTGCAGATGCGCGTGTCCGGCGAGCACATCGCGCAGGTGCAGGCGATCGCGCGCCAGGTCGAGGCCAAGGTGCGCGAGAACCCGCACGTGATGAACGTGAACCTGGACTGGAGCGAGCCGAGCAAGGTGGTGCGGCTGGTGATCGACCAGGACCGCGCCCGCGCGCTGGGCGTCAGCAGTGCGCAGGTCAGCCAGTTCCTCAGCAGCTCGTTGTCGGGCATGAGCGTGAGCACCTATCGCGAAGGCAACCGCCAGATCGAGATGCTGCTGCGTGGCCCGGACAACGAGCGCGCGCAGCTGGACCTGCTCGGCAGCCTGGCGATTCCGACCAGCAGTGGTACCGCGGTGACGCTGTCGCAGGTCGCGCGGCTGGAATACGCCTTCGAGGACGGCATCATCTGGCACCGCAATCGCCTGCCGACGGTGACCGTGCGTGCCGACATCAGCGATGGCATGCAGCCGCTGGACGTGGTGCAGCAGATCGTGCCGACCCTGGATGGCATCCGTGCCGACCTGCCCAGCGGCTACCTGCTGGAGACCGGCGGCTCGGTGGAGGATTCGGCTCGCGGGCAGAACTCGATCAAGGCCGGCATGCCGTTGTTCCTGATCGTGGTGGCCACGTTGCTGATGCTGCAGCTGCGCAGCTTCTCGCGTGCGGCGATGGTGCTGGTGACCGCACCGCTGGGCATCATCGGCGCGACGCTGTTCCTGTTGCTGTTCCGCGCGCCGTTCGGCTTCGTGGCGCTGCTGGGCACCATCGCGCTGGCGGGCATGATCATGCGCAACTCGGTGATCCTGATCGACCAGATCCAGCAGGACATCGATGCCGGGCATGACCGCTGGCATTCGATCATCGATGCGACGGTGCGGCGTTTCCGCCCGATCGTGCTGACTGCGCTGGCGGCGGTGCTGGCGATGATCCCGCTGTCGCGCAGCGCTTTCTATGGCTCGATGGCGATTTCGATCATGGGCGGTTTGATCGTGGGCACGGTGCTGACGCTGGTGTTCCTGCCGGCGCTGTATGCGGCGTGGTTCCGGGTCAAGCCGGATGAATCCGGGGCGTGATGCCCCGGGTTTCCCGGCCACCGGGCTGAGCCCCCTCTGCGGTGGGTTCAGAAGCGGGATCGCTGGTCCGGGCCGGGTGGGTGGGCTGTTCGGGGGGCGCCGCAAGTACGTCCTTGTAGGCTTGGCAGCCGCATCCATGCGGCTGACACCCCCGCCCAGCCCACCCACCCGGCCCCTGACAGTTTCCCGTGGCCTGCACCGCAGGAAGAGAAAGAAGAAGAGCGAAAAGCAACAGCAACAGCCGCGTGCTGATGGTTGGGGTCGGATCCGTTTTCCATTGGAAAACGGATCCGACCCCTTCTTGCTTTCCGATACACCTCATCCACGCACGGCGTGGATCCACCAACCGTCATCGGGAAATTGTCGAAGGCGGGGAGGGGGCAGCTGGCGGGACCGTCCACGGCATGGATGCCGTGGCCGAGCCTACAGGGACGTACTTGCGGCGTGTCCCACCAGCTGCCCCCTCCCCGCCAACCAAGCAACAACCCAGAGCCGCTCCGGCTTTTGTAGTTGCTTTTGCAGTTGCAGTTGCCTCGGCGGGCGCCGGGCAGCCGCCCGGCCGATCACCCCTGTAACTGCAGCCGCTCACGCAGCAGCGGCACCAGCCAATCCAGGAACACCTGCACACGTTGCGCGCGATGCTGCCGGTGCGGCAGCAACAGGGTCACCGGCAGCGGCTGCGCCGCGTGCTGGGGCATCACTTCCACCAGTGCACCGGTTTGCAGTTCCGCCTGCACGTCGTAGCGTGGAATCTGCAGCAGTCCCAGCCCTGCTACGCAGCAGGCAATCGACGCCTCGGCGCTGTTCACCCGCACCCAGCCGGGCATCGGCAGCGTGCGCAGCTGCGCGCCGTCCTGCCATTCCCACGGCTCCACCCGCGCCGTGGTCGGCGACGCATAGTTCACCGCGCGGTGCTGCTGCAGGTCGGTGGGGTGCTGCGGTACGCCGTGCGCGTGCAGGTACGCTGGCGCGGCAACGTTGACGAAGTCCAGCTGGCCCAGCGTGCGGGCCACCAGGCTGGAGTCACCCAGCTGGCCCACCCTCAGCACCGCATCGCAGCCGTCCTCGATCAGATTCACCGCGCGATCGGTCATGCCCAGGTCCAGCTCGACCTGGGGGTGCCGTGCGAAGAAGTCCGGCAGCGCCGGGGCGATGATGCGGCGGCCGATCCGGCTGGGTACATCGATCTTCAACAGGCCACTCGGCTGTGCGCCGTTCTGGCGGAACAGCGACTCGGCGTCTTCCACCTCGGCGATCAGGCGCAGGCAGCGCACGTAGAAGGTGTCGCCGTCGTGGGTGGTGGAGACCCTGCGGGTGGACCGCTGCAGCAGGCGCGTGCCCAGGCGCTGCTCGAGTTCCGCCACGGCCGCCGAGACGGTGGAGCGGGGCAGGCCGAGCTGGTCGGCGGCGCGGGTGAAGCTGGTGCACTCCACCACCCGGGCAAAGATGCGGAAACGCTCGATCCGGTCCATTGTTCGCCCGCTTTGGAAAGTTAAGTCAATGTTGCGGTCTTTATCCGCAATTTCTGCACGATATCGTCGTCGGCACAGGGTTGCCAGCCCGGCAGCCTCTTCCCGAGACCGATGCCATGACCGACCACCGTATCCAGGGCAAGACCGTGCTGATCGCCGGCGGTGCCAAGAACCTCGGCGGGCTGATCGCCCGCGACTTCGCCGAACAGGGCGCCAAGGCCATCGTCATCCACTACAACAGCGCCGCCACCCAGGCCGACGCCGAGGCGACCGTTGCGGCGGTGCAGGCCGCAGGTGCCAAGGCCGTGGCGCTGCAGGCCGATCTGACCTCGGCCGCTGCGATGGAGCGGCTGTTCGCCAACGCGGTCGCCGCCGTCGGTCGTCCCGACATCGCCATCAACACCGTCGGCAAAGTGCTGAAGAAGCCGATGCTGGACATCAGCGAAGCGGAGTACGACCAGATGAGCGCGGTCAATGCGAAGACGGCCTTCTTCTTCCTCAAGGAGGCAGGACGCCATGTCAACGACGGCGGCCGCATCTGCACGCTGGTCACGTCGCTGCTGGGCGCGTTCACGCCGTTCTATTCCAGCTACGCGGGCACCAAGGCGCCGGTGGAACACTTCACCCGCGCGGCATCGAAGGAGTTTGGCGAGCGTGGAATCTCGGTGACCGCGATCGGCCCCGGGCCGATGGATACGCCGTTCTTCTATCCGGCCGAGAGTGCCGATGCGCAGGCCTACCACAAGACCGCCGCGGCGCTGTCGGCGTTCACCCGCACCGGCCTGACCGATATCGCCGACATCGTGCCGTGGATCCGCTTCCTGGTGACCGACGGTTGGTGGATGACCGGGCAGACCATCCTGGTCAATGGCGGTTACACCACCAAGTAGAGACACGCGAGACTTGGGTTTGCGCAGTAGATCCCCAAGTGGACAGCTTCAGGGCGTTCACGGGCACAATAGCGGGCTGTCCCGGGGCCGGAGAGCCTGCATGTTCCCTCGCACGATCCGCGCTTGCGTGCTGATGCTGGTTGCCTGCTGCGGTCATGCCGATGCAGAGCCGGCGCAGACCGAGGCCCTGCGCTTCCAGCAGAACCTGCTTGCCGTGCTCGAATGCCGTGCCAGTGCAGATACCCGGCAGACCGTCGCCAGCACCCTGCGGGCGGCACGCTACGGCGATCCGGCCGGTCGCCCGTTGCATCTGCGTGACTGGCATTTCGAGCAGGCCGGAGACGCCGACGCTGCTTCGGTGACGATCATCGATATGCCGGTGCCGTTGACCGCGCAGGGCGTCCGGACCCAGCGCGTTTTCGCAGACGCGCAGGGGTTGTCCATTGCCATCGACGCTGCAGCGCGTGATCGTATCGTTGCCCGCCACGGCCTGCAGCTGCAGTCGAGCACGCTGCGTGAACCCTTCCGGGTGTGGTCCGCACGATCGGTTGATGGCAACACGTCGGCCACGTCGATCATGGTGAGCAGCGATGGCGACGGCTATCGGTTGGGATGTACTGCCGCAGCTGCCAGCACGCAGGGAACGTTGCCACTGGATCGGCAGCAGCATGCAGATGCCAATGACCTCACAGCGGCCATCGTTTGCCGTGCCGACGATGCGGCCCTGCGCCGCGTCGGGCGCTTGCTGCAGCAGGTGATGGAACAGCCGCAGGGCGAATGGCCGGCAGAGGTGCACGCAGTGTCGGCACCCACGCATGCGATCAACGGCACGGTGCTTCCCGTCTTCCAGATCGAACTGCCGACGCCGCTGCAGATCCAGGGCATCGCCACCGACAAGGTGCTGGCCGCACCGGCCGGCCTGTTCGCTGCAGACCTTGGCAGAATCAACGTGGCAAGCGTGTTGCTCGATGCCGGTCTGACAACTGCTCACCAGCAGGCCGGCGTGCAGGTCTGGCAACGCGAAGCATCGCGCAGCGGCTTGCCTTCAGGCAGCATCCGAATCCATGAACGCGTGGTGGCCAGAGCTGACGACGGCACTGTCCTGACCGGATGCAGCAGCTCGCAGATGCGCGCGGCCGCGAGCGATCCGCAGAGCGCGAACATCCCGCACTGAGTGAGTCAGTGCGGGATGCGCAGAGAGAACGGGCACCGGACGCCGTCCGGTACCCCGATCACTCATCCCAGTTTGGCCAGCACCGCGTCGGTGGCCGTCGCCGTGCTCACTGCGTGCCCCTTGGCGGCCAGGTCTGCGGTGAACACGCCATCGTCCAGCACCGCGTGCACCGCCGCTTCCACCGCCGCTGCTTCGTCTTCCAGCCCCAGCGAATGGCGCAGCAGCATCGCCGCGCTGAAGATCGTCGCGTACGGGTTGGCGATGCCCTTGCCGGCGATGTCCGGTGCCGAGCCGTGGATCGGCTCGTAGATACCCACCGCACCCGGCTCGCCCAGCGATGCCGATGGCAGCAGGCCCAGCGAACCGGCCAGCATGGAGGCCTCATCGGTGAGGATGTCGCCGAACATGTTCTCGGTCACGATCACGTCGTACTCGCGTGGCTTGGCCAGCAGATGCATCGCCATGGAATCGACCAGCTGGTGTTCCAGCGCCACGTCCGGGAATTCCTCGCGGCCGATGCGCGCGGCCACGTCACGCCATAGGCGTGAGGTTTCCAGCACGTTGGCCTTGTCCACCGAAGTGACCTTGCCGCGACGCTGCTGCGCCAGCCGGAAGGCACTGCGCAGCACACGCTCGATCTCGGCCACGGTGTAGCGGCACAGATCGCTGGCGCTGTCGGTATCGCGGGTCTTGTCGCCGAAGTAGATGCCACCGGTCAGTTCGCGCACCACGACGAAGTCCACGCCCTGCAGCAGCTCGGCCTTGATCGGCGAGGCGTGCAGTGCGGCTTCATGGGTGCGCACCGGACGCAGGTTGGCATACAGGCCCAGCGCCTTGCGGATCGCCAGCAGGCCCTGTTCCGGGCGGACCTTGGCGTTCGGGTCGGACCACTTCGGCCCGCCCACGGCGCCCAGCAGCACAGCGTTGGCGGCCTGGCAGGCGGCCAGGGTCGACGCCGGCAGCGGTTCGCCGTGGCGGTCGATGGCGATGCCACCGAGGTCGTGCTCGCTGAAGGTGAAGGTGTGGTTGAAGCGCTTGGCGACGGCGTTCAGAACGGCGACCGCGGCGGCGGCCACTTCCGGGCCGATGCCATCACCGGGCAGGACAACAATTTCAGCGTGCATGCTCACTCTCGTAATGTTCGATTTCAGGGACACGGCCCAACAGATAACCCAGTTGATCGACGCCTTCCAGCAGGCAGGTCTGCGAGAAGCCGTCCAACGGGAAGGAGTAGACGCGGCCATCGGGCGTGCGCAGCTCGCGCGCCGCAACGTCGATGGTCAGCTCATCGTCAGGGCGCTGCATCAGCAGCTGCACGTCGGCCTCGTCCAGTACGATCGGCAGCAGGCCGTTCTTCAGCGAATTGCCGCGGAAGATGTCGGCGATCTCGCTGCTGACGATGGCACGCAGGCCGAGATCGGTCAGTGCCCACGGCGCATGCTCGCGCGATGAGCCGCAGCCGAAGTTGCGCCCGGCCAGCAGGATGCTGCGGCCGGCGTTGTGCGGTTGGTTGAAGGCGAAGTCCGCCACGGGCGAGCCATCGGCCTGCCAGCGCCAGTCGTTGAACGCATTGCGGCCCAGGCCAGCACGTTCGGTGGTGGACAGGAACCGCGCCGGAATGATCTGGTCGGTGTCGATGTTGGTCTGGCGCAGCACCACGCTGGCCGAGCTCAGGGTGCGGAAGCCGCTCATCAGGCCACCTCCTGGGCGAACAGCTCACGGGCATCGGCGACGTGGCCCTGCACAGCGGCCCAGGCAGCACTCATCGGCGAGGCCAGCAGCGTGCGCGAGCCCGGGCCCTGGCGGCCTTCGAAGTTGCGGTTGCTGGTGCTGACCGCCAGTTGGCCGGGGGCGACCAGGTCGCCATTCATGGCAATGCACATCGAACAGCCCGGCTCGCGCCATTCGGCACCGGCCGCGCGCACGATCTCATGGATGCCTTCGGCCTCGGCCTGGCGCTTGACGATTTCAGAACCAGGCACCACCAGCATGCGCACGCGCTCGGCGATGCGACGGCCACGCAGCACCTGTGCCACTTCGCGCATGTCGCTCAGCCGGCCATTGGTGCAGGAGCCGACGAACACCACGTCCACGGGCGTGCCGGCCAGCGTCTGTCCCGCCTGGAAGTGCATGTAATCCAGGCCCTTCTGCGCGGCGGCATCGTTGGCCGCCGGGATCGGCGCATCCACCGCGATGGCGGTGCCAGGGTGGGTGCCCCAGGTCAGGGTCGGGCGGATATCGGCGGCATCGATGTGCACCTCGCTGTCGAAGCGCGCGCCCTCATCGCTGCGCAGCTGCGTCCAGCGGGCAACGGCAGCGTCGAAGTCGGCGCCCTTGGGGCCACGCGGCGTATTGGCGACGAAGTCGAATGTCACCTGGTCGGGCGCGACCATGCCGGCGCGTGCACCGGCTTCGATCGACATGTTGCACAGGGTCATGCGCTGTTCCATGTCCATCGCTTCGATGGTGCTGCCGCGGAACTCGATCACGTGCCCGGTGCCGCCATTGACGCCGATCACGCCGATGATGTGCAGGACCACGTCCTTGGCGCCGATACCCGGCGCGACCTTGCCATCAACGGTGATCGCCAGCGTCTTCGCCTTGCGCTGCAGCAGGCACTGCGTGGCCAGCACATGGCCGACTTCGCTGGTGCCGATGCCGAAGGCCAGCGACCCGAATGCGCCGTGGGTGGAGGTGTGGCTGTCGCCGCAGACGATGGTCATGCCCGGCTGGGTGAAGCCCTGTTCCGGTGCGATCACGTGGACGATGCCGCGGTTGTCCGAGGCCATGTCGAACAGTTCGATGCCGTGCTCGGCGCAGTTGCGCGCCAGCATCGCGACCTGTGCTTCGGAGGCGACACTGGCGTAGGGCAGCGTACCGTCGGCAGCGGCCGGCAGGGTCGGCGTTGAATGGTCCATCGTGGCCTTGGTCCGATCCGGACGGCGCGGCTTCAGGCCACGCTCGCGCAGCTCGGTGAAGGCCTGCGGCGAGGTCACTTCATGGATCAGGTGCAGGTCGATATACAGCACGGCGGGCGCGCTGTCGGTTTCTGGAACCACCACGTGGGCGTCCCACAGTTTGTCGTACAGGGTGCGGGGTGCGGAAGTCATGCGTTTGCCTGGCAGGAGTACGGAGTAACGGGCATCGAAGAGAAAGTAACAGGAGCAGGTCAGCGGCGCCGCGCGAGCACGCGCAGGCGCACGTAGTCGGCCAGCGGCTGGCCGGCGGCATTGCGCGGCAGGTCGGCCAGCAGGGCAGTGGCGGCATCGCGCACCGTGGCGCGCGCCTCGGCCGGCAGGTCGTCCAGCAGTGGAGCGGCGAATACCCGCAGCCAGCCGGCAACGCCGGTCGGCAGCGCGGTCGGTCGCGGCAGGCATTCGATCAGCTGCACCTGGAAGCCATGCTGGCGCAGGCGGTCTGCGTAGGCATCGGCAGTGGGGAAGTACCAATGGAATGCGCTGGCACCATGACCATGGGCGACGCGCGCGGCCTGCACGGCGGCAATGATCGTGGCCACGTTGCCATGGCCGCCGAACTCGGCGACCAAGCGCCCGCCGGGGCGCAGGGCGCGGCGCACGCCCTCCAGCACGCGATCCGGGTCGGGCATCCAATGCAGGGCTGCGTTGCTGAACACCGCATCGAACGCACCGTCGAAGGCCAGGGCGTGGCCGTCCATCACCTGCGCATCGACGCCCCGCGCACGCGCGGCGATCACCATTTCCGGCGAGGCATCGACGCCCTGCATATGTGCGCCGCTGAGGGCCAGTTCGGTGGTGAGCACGCCATCGCCACAACCCAGGTCGAGAATGCGTTCTCCGGCACGCGCATCGAGCAGGCGCGCTACGGCGCCACCGAGGCGCGGCACGAAGCCGGCATCGATCGCATAGTCCTGGGCATTCCACTGCTGGCCAGCGCTGCTGGTGGTGGTTGCGGTGTCGAAGGCGCTCATCTCACATTCCTCAGGCAGTGGCGGTGGCAGGTGATTCAGTACTGATGCCGGCGTTGGCCTGGCGCTGGCGCAGCAGGCGGTTGGCCACGTCCAGCCAGGCCAGCGCGGACGCTTCGATGATGTCCTTGCTGGTACCGGTGCCGTCGTACTCCACGCCCTCGTGGCGCACGCTCAGGTTGGCCTCGCCACGCGCGTCGGCGCCGATGCCGACGCTGTGCACGTGGTAGCTGTCCAGCATCAGCTGCACGCCGGTGGCGGCCGACAACGCGCCGAACAGCGCATCGACGGGGCCGTCGCCCTGCGCGGTCTCGGCCACGCGGTTGCCGTCCGGGTCGGACAGTTCGACCAGCGCGTTGGCGCGGCTGCCGACATCGCTGATGGTCATCGAAGCCAGACGGTAGCCCTGGGCATTGGAGCCGCCCTGCATCAGCGTCTGCAGGTCGGCATCGGTGACAACACGTTGCTGCTCGCACAGTCCCTTGAACTGCTCGAACACCAGCTTCAGCTCGTCTTCTTCCAGCCAGAAGCCCAGTGCGCGCAGGCGTGCTTCGACGGCAGCGCGGCCACTGTGGCGGCCCAGCACCATCTGCGAATCTTCCCAGCCCACGTCTTCCGGACGCATGATTTCGTAGGTGCCGCGGTGACGCAGCATGCCGTGCTGATGGATGCCCGACTCATGGGCGAAGGCATTGGCACCCACGATGGCCTTGTTGCGCTGTACCGGCATGCCGACCAGGCGCTGCAGCAGCTGCGAGGTGCCGACGATGCGCGGGGTGTCGATGGCGGTGTCCTGCTCGTAGAAAGCCTGGCGCACCTTCAGCACCATCGCGATCTCTTCCAGCGAGCAGTTGCCGGCGCGCTCACCGATGCCGTTGACGGTGCATTCGACCTGGCGCGCGCCGCCTTCGATGGCGGCCAGCGAGTTGGCCACGGCCAGGCCCAGATCGTTGTGGCAGTGGGCGCTGAAGATCACGTTGGCCGCGTTCGGCACATCGGCGACGCCAGCGATGACCTGCTGGAACATCGTGCGGATCTCTTCCGGCGTGGTGAAGCCGACGGTGTCGGGCAGGTTGATGGTGGTGGCGCCGGCAGCGATCGCCACGCGCGAGACCTCGATCAGGTAGTCCAGTTCGGTGCGGGTGGCGTCCTCGGCGGAGAACTCCACGTCATCGATGTAGGAGCGGGCCAGCGCTACGTGCCTGCGTACCGATTCCAGTACCTGCTCGCGGGTCATCCGCAGCTTGTGCTCACGGTGCAGCGGGCTGGTCGACAGGAATACATGCAGGCGCGGGTTGGCAGCGGCTTCCAGCGCACGCGCCGAGGTTTCGATGTCGGCCTGCAGGCAGCGCGACAGCACCGCCAGGCTCAGGCTCGGGCGGCGCAGTTCGCGGCCGATCAGGGCCATCGCTTCGCGGTCGGACTGCGAGCTGGCCGGGAAGCCGGTCTCGATGATGTCCACGCCCAGTTCGTCCAGCGCACGCGCCATCACCAGCTTCTGCGGCGGGCTCATGCTGCAGCCGGGGGACTGCTCGCCGTCACGCAGGGTGGTGTCGAAGATGCGGATGCGCGGGGTGGTAATTCGTTCGATGGTGGTCACAGGGAAATCTCCTCGACAGCGGGTGCGACGGCTTGCAGGGGGAAAGGGGAAGGCGTGGGAAAAGCGGTGGCGGTCGCCTTGCCGGGCGAGCGCGGGGTTTCTGCCCGGCGTCGGCGCGGCTTGCGTGGCGGGCGTGGGCGGATGTCGGTGAGCAGGCCGGCGAGCACGCCGGCGTCGATGTTGCCGCCGGAGACGACCGCGCACTTGCGGCGCCCGGCGACGCGACGGCCGGCGGCCAGTGCCAGCGCACCGGCGCCTTCGGCGATGATGTGTTCTTCCAGTGCCAGCCGCACCAGGGTCTCGCGCAGCTCGGCTTCGCGCACGATCACCACATCGTCCAGCAGCGAGGTACACAGGCGACGGGTCAGGAAACCGGGGATCTTCACCCGCACGCCATCGGCCAGCGACGGCACAGGATTGATCTCGCGCACGTCGCCGCGGATCGCGCGGGCCATCGAATCGACTCCCTCGACCTGCGCGCCGACGATGCGCACGCCCTGCGACTTCAGCGCCAGGGCTACGCCGGATGCCAGGCCGCCACCGCCGATCGGTACGATCACCACGTCCGGCGCGTGTGCGGCCAGCTCGATGCCGACGGTGCCCTGGCCGGCGATGACATCGGCATCATCGAAGGCGGACAGGAAGCGGTAGCCATGACGCTGCGCCAGTTCGACGGCGAACGCATAGGCCTCGTCATAGCTGTTGCCGTGCTGGCGCACCGTTGCACCCCAATGGGCGACGCCAGCGATCTTGGTGGCCGGTGCGCCATGCGGCATCACGGTGATGGCCGGCACATCCAGGCGATAGGCGGCCCAGGCCACGCCCTGGGCATGGTTGCCGGCCGAGGCGCAGATCACCGGCCGGGTATCGCCACGTTCGCGGGCGGCCAGCAGGGCATTGAGTGCGCCGCGCACCTTGTACGAGCCGGTGCGCTGCAGGTTTTCCAGCTTCAGCCAGGTGCCGAAGCGCTCGGCATGATGCAGCGGCGTGGGCGGCAGGAAGCGGCGCAGGCGGGCCTGCGCGGCCAGTACGTCGGCAACGGTTACGTCGCCGACATCGCTTTCCTTGCTGGCGTCAGCGGCCGGCATGGGCCACCAGCAGGGTGTTGCCGACCACCGCATGCGGGTACGGGCGGCGAAGAAGACGCCTCCGTACCGGCACCGTGTTGCATACGGTACGGGCGTTCATGCGGATGCTCCTTCCAGTGCGGTCATCTGCACCGAAACGCAGTCGTAGATCTTTTCCATCTGCCGGCACAGCGTTTCCGGCGGGCGCTGGCTGTCCACCACCAGTTGCAGGTGCCAACGGCCATCATCGGCGGCCATCGGCGCACCGGTGATCGCGCGCGGCGCGAAACCGCGGCGTTCGGCCATGCCGATCACGCGCAGCAGCGCGCCCTCGGCCGGTTGCAGCACCAGGTCAAGCCGGTATTGCATTGGGGATCTCCTGGCGTGCATGTGCAGGGTTGCTTTCCAGCATGGTGCTGTTGGCGGTATTGGGCGGTACCAGCGGCCACACGTTCGCGCGTGCATCGATGGCCACGTGCAGCAGGGCCGGGCCGGGTTCGGCCAGCAGCGCGGCCAGGCCACCTTCGACGTCATCACGTGCATCGATGCGCGTGGCCGCGATGCCGAACACCTTGGCCAGGGCGACGAAGTCCGGGTTGTCGGACAAGTCGATCTCGCTGTAACGCTCGGCAAAGAACAGTTCCTGCCACTGCCGCACCATGCCCAGCGAACTGTTGTCCAGCAGGATGATCTTCACCGGCAGGCGGCAGCGGGCGATGGTCGCCAGCTCCTGCACGTTCATCATGAAGCTGCCATCGCCGGACACCAGCACCACCGTGCGCTCGGGGCAGGCGAACTGCGCGCCCATCGCCGCCGGCAGGCCGAAGCCCATCGTGCCCAGGGCACCGCTGGTCAGGTGGTTGCGCGGATGAGTGAAGCGGCAGTGCTGCGCAACCCACATCTGGTGCTGGCCGACGTCGCAGGCGACCACCGTATCGGCCGGCGCCAGTTCGCTCAGGCGCTTCAGCAGCGCCGGGGCGTAGATGTGCTGGCCGGGTGCGTCGTAGCGCGCGGCGAAGCGATCGCGATGCTGGGCGCAGCGCTTGCGCCATGCGTCCTGGTGGGCCTTGGGGGAGGGGAAGGCCGCACGCAGGGCGCGGATGGCGTGGCCGACGTTGCCGGGCACGGCGACATCAGCGCTGCGCAGCTTGGAGATCTCGTACGCATCGGCATCGATGTGCACCACGCGGGCAAACGGTGCGAACTCGGCCAGCTTGCCGGTCGCCCGATCATCGAAGCGCGCACCCAGCACCAGCAGCAGATCGCTTTCCTGCACGGCCATGTTCGCCGCGCGGGTGCCGTGCATGCCCAGCATGCCCAGCGACTGCGGGTGCTGGGGAGGCAGCGCGCCCAGCCCACGCAGGGTCATCACGGTGGGGATGGCGCTGGCTTCGACGAATTCGCGCAGGTCCTGCACGGCATCGCCCAGGGCGATGCCACCACCGGCGTAGACCACCGGCTTCTCGGCCGCCGCCAGAGCCGCGATGGCCTCGGCGATGGCCGCGCCGGCCGGGGCCGGCGGCGGTTCCACATTGGCCGGCACATGCGCCGGCAGGTGGCTGGCATCGGCCAGCTGCACGTCCTTGGGCAGATCGATCAGCACCGGGCCGGGACGGCCTTCGCGGGCGATGCGGAAAGCATCGGCCACCACGCGCGGCAGGTCATCGACGCTGCGCACCAGCCAGCTGTGCTTGACGATCGGCATCGTCAGGCCGAACACGTCCAGTTCCTGGAACGCATCGGTGCCCAGCAGCGGCGTGGCGACCTGGCCGGTGATGCAGACCATCGGCACCGAATCGAGCATCGCATCGGCGATGCCGGTGACCAGGTTCGACGCGCCCGGCCCGGAGGTCGCCACGCAGACGCCGACCTGGCCACTGGCGCGCGCAAAGCCGTTGGCGGCCAGTGCCGCGCCCTGCTCATGGCGCACCAGGATGTGCTTCAGTGACGAATCCACCAGCGCGTCGTAGAACGGCATGATGGTGCCGCCCGGATAGCCGAACAGCGTACGGACACCCTCGGCCTCCAGCGCCTGGGTCAGCCAGCGCGCGCCGTTGGGCGGCGCGCTGCGGTGTGTGGGAGAGTTCATGGGGGAACCTTGCAGAGCGGGTGGGGGTGCCGCGTTGTTACGCGGCTTGACCTTGCAACCAGACCATCTTGGCGCGCAGTTCCTTGCCTACCTTCTCGATCGGGTGCTCCAGGTCGGCCTGCTTGAACTTGTTGTAGTTCGGCAGGCCCGCTTCGTACTCGGCCACCCAGTTCTTGGTGAAGGTGCCGTCCTGGATGTCCTTCAGCACTTCCTTCATGCGCGCCTTGGTACCGGCGTCGATCACCCGCGGGCCGCTGACGTAGTCGCCGTACTGCGCGGTCTCGGAGATGAACTCCAGCATCCGCGAGATGCCGCCTTCGTAGAACAGGTCGACGATCAGCTTCAGTTCGTGCAGCACTTCGTAGTAGGCGATTTCGGGCTGGTAACCGGCTTCGACCAGCGTCTCGAAGCCCGCCTGCACCAGTGCCGAAGCGCCGCCGCACAGCACTGCCTGCTCGCCGAACAGATCGGTTTCGGTTTCTTCCTTGAAGGTGGTCTGGATCAGGTTGGCGCGCGCACCACCCAGGCCGGCCGCATAGGCGAGCGCGTACTCGGCGGCCTTGCCGCTCTTGTCCTGGTAGACCGCCCAGATGCATGGCACACCGCGGCCGATTTCATATTCGCGACGGACCAGTGCACCCGGGCCCTTCGGTGCGACCAGCACGACGTCCAGGTCTTCGCGCGGCTTGATCATGTCGAAGTGCACGTTCAGACCATGCGCGAACAGCAGCACCGCGCCCTGCTTCATGTTCGACGCCAGCACGTCCTCGTACAGCTTCTTCTGCACCATGTCCGGGGTCAGTACCGCGACCAGGTCGGCATCCTTCACCGCATCGGCCGGTGCCTTCACGGTGAAGCCATCGGCCTGTGCCTTGACCTCGGTGGGGCCGCCCGGACGCAGGCCTACCACCACATCGAAGCCGGATTCACGCAGGTTCAGCGCGTGCGCGCGGCCCTGGCTGCCGTAGCCGATGACGGCGATCTTGGTCTGGGGCAGTTCGTTGGTGCTCATGGGGGAGGTTCCTTGCGGGTGGGAAGAAAAAAGACGGCCGGCAGTCGAAGCGACGTACCGGCCGGTCAGGGAAAAGCGGGGAGGGCAGCGCCGCGCATCGCACAGGTACTGCCACCACGAGAGTTCGTGGTGCAGCAGGTCCAGGTTGTGGAGGAGGCGGTGGTCATGGTGGTTGCGTCTGAAACCAGGTCCTGAAATGAAAAAACCCGCACCTGGGCGGGTGCGGGTTTTTGAAGAGTTCCGGTGTGTTTGTTGCTTACACGCTGGCTCGTCCCGCACCTGTTGGTTGGGTAATAAGTACGAGCACAAGAATCGAACGCAGCGAGGCGGCGCCGGTATCGGCGGCTTCGATGTGGGTTCGCGGTGGTGTGTTGTGATGCAACATGTGATCGAGAAAACCACAGCCATTTCCGCTGTGTCAACCCTCGCAGCACTATTTCCGTCAGTTTCCGCTGCATGCAGTGCAATCGCTTGTGGCACAAGGATGGTTGCTGCTGAAAGTGTTTCGGTGAACCCGAATTCACTCTTTTCAACGGGTTTTTTGCGCGGATTCCGGCGATACCAGCTGGGCTCGCCGGGTCGTGCAGCGCCCCGTGTGCCGCGGGAGGTTCCGCGCGCATTGCGATGCGTTCGTGGCAATGGCGCCCGTGGCTCCATGAGGCGCCCCATGACCTATGCCCGATGGCCCCCGGTCGCGGTAGCGGCGAAGATCGGGTCACCACCCCTTCCCTCGGAACCTGACCGTGTCCCGACGTCTTGCCCGTTCCCTGCTGGCTGCTGCCGTGCTGGCTGCCGTGCCCATGCTGTCCCAGGCCGCCGACCGCATTACCGGCCACACCTTCGCCACCCGTTCGGAGGTGATCGCCCCGCATGCGATGGCCGCCACCTCGCAGCCGCTGGCTACCCAGATCGCGCTGGACGTGATGAAGGCCGGTGGCTCGGCCGTCGATGCCGCCATTGCGGCCAACGCAGCGCTGGGGTTGATGGAGCCGACTGGCAATGGCGTCGGCGGCGACCTGTTCGCCATCGTGTGGGACCCGAAGACGCAGAAGCTCTACGGCTACAACGGCTCGGGCCGTTCGCCGAAGTCACTCACCCTGGCCGAGTTCCAGCGTCGTGGCCTGAAGGAGATCCCCGCGACCGGCCCGCTGCCGGTATCGGTGCCGGGCGCGGTTGATGGCTGGTTCGCGCTGCACGAGCGCTTCGGCCGCAAGCCGATGGCCGACAACCTGGCCCCGGCCATCCGCTACGCGCGCGACGGTCATCCCGTTGCCGAAGTGATTGCCTATTACTGGGATCGCTCGGTGCCGAAGCTGTCGCAGTATCCGGGTTTCAAGGAACAGTTCACGATCGATGGCCACGCGCCGCGCAAGGGCGAGATGTGGAAGAACCCCAACCTTGCCGACACCCTGCAGAAGATTGCCGACGGCGGCCGTGATGCCTTCTACAAGGGCGACATCGCCCACACCATCGGCGATTACTTCAAGAAGAACGGCGGCTACCTGAGCTACCAGGACATGGCCGACCATCATGGCGAGTGGGTCGAGCCGGTCAGCAGCAACTACCGCGGCTACGACGTGTGGGAGCTGCCGCCCAACAGCCAGGGCATCGCCGCGCTGCAGATCCTCAACGTACTGGAAGGCTACGACTTCTCGAAGATTCCGTTCGGCTCACCCGAGCACGTGCATCTGTTCGTGGAAGCCAAGAAGCTGGCCTTCGCCGATCGTGCGCGCTTCTACGCGGACATGGCGTTCCAGCCCGCGCCGGTACAGAAGCTGATTTCCAAGGAGTACGCAGCGCAGCGTCGCGCGCTGATTTCGATGGACAAGGCGCTGAAGGAAGTGCAGCCGGGCACGCCCAAGCAGCTGGAAGAGGGCGACACGATCTACATGACCGTGGCCGATGCCGACGGCATGATGGTGTCACTGATCCAGTCCAACTACCGCGGCATGGGCAGCGGCATGGCCCCGCCGGGGCTGGGCTTCATTCTGCAGGATCGCGGCGAGATGTTCGTGCTGCAGAAGAACCATCCCAACGGTTACGCACCGGGCAAGCGTCCCTTCCAGACCATCATTCCGGCCTTCATCACCAAGGGCGGCAAGCCTTATGCAAGTTTCGGCGTGATGGGCGGTGCGATGCAGCCGCAGGGGCACGCACAGATCGTGATGAACCTGGTGGACTTCGGCATGAACCTGCAGGAGGCCGGTGATGCACCCCGCATCCAGCATGAGGGATCGACCGAACCGACCGGGCAGGCGACGGCGATGACTGATGGTGGCGAGGTCAATCTGGAAACCGGGTTCCCGTACGAGACGGTGCGGGCGCTGATGCGCAAGGGGCACCGGGTGGTGTTCGCCGATGGTCCGTATGGCGGTTACCAGGCGATCCTGCGTGATCCGGAAACCGGCGTGTACTACGGCGCGTCGGAGAGCCGCAAGGATGGGCAGGCGGCGGGCTACTGAGGTTTACCGGCCAACGGGCTGAGCCCCCTCTGCGGAGGGTTCAGAAGCGGGATCGCTTGCCGGGCCGGGTGGGTGGGCTGTTCGGGGGACGCCGTGAATCCGTCCCTGGAGGCTTGGCAGCCGCATCCATGCGGCTGACACCCCCGCCCAGCCCACCCACCCGACCTCTGACAGTTTCCTGCGGCCGCCACCGCAGGAAGAGAAAGAAGAAGATCAAAAGCAAAGGCAGCAACGGCCGCGTGCTGATGGTTGGGGTCGGATCCGTTTTCCTTTGGAAAACGGATCCGACCCCTTCTTGTTTTCCGATACACCTTCATCCACGCATGGCGTGGATCTACTGCCGTCACCGGGAAATTGTCGGAGGCGGGGAGGGGGCCGATGGCGGGACCGTCCACGGCATGGATGCCGTGGCCGAGCCTACAGGGACGTACTTGCGGCGTGTCCCGCCATCGGCCCCCTCCCCGCCAGGCAAGCAGCAACCCAGAGCCGCCTTGGCTTCGGCCGTTGCCTTTGCCTGAAAAAAGCGGTGCAGCCGCAGGCTGCAAAACACCTCAATCCTGATCCTGCGCGCGTGCCGCCTCCGCCTGGGTCTCTTCCTGCGCCGCCATCTCGCGTGCGATCCACGCATCGATCATGCGCCGCTGGCGCTGCGCCTGCCGCCGCTCGCGCGTGTACTCCTGGTCCAGCACCCGGTACAGCGACACCATCACCAGCACCATCAGCAGCGCGAACGGCAACGCGGCAATCGTGATCATGCCCTGCAGCGCATCCAGCCCGCCCGCCAGCAGCAATGCCGCCGCAATCAACGCTACCGCGATACCCCACGCCAGCTTGCGCTTCAGCGGCGGATCCCCGGCTTCGTCGGTGGACATGCTGGCCAGTACCAGAACCGCCGAATCGGCCGAGGTCACGAAGAAGATCATCAACAGCACCAACGCCACCGCCGACAGCATCAGCGACGCCGGCAGGCTGTCGAACAGGGTGAACAGCACCGTCTCATAGCCATTGCCCAGTGCCTGTACAAGGTCGGCGTGGCCGAAGATCTGCGCCCACAATGCCGTTCCCCCGAACACGGCGAACCAGAAGAACCCGAGCAGGGTCGGTGCCAGCACCACGCCGATCACGAACTCGCGCACGCTGCGGCCGCGCGAGATGCGCGCGATGAAGGAACCCACGAACGGGGCCCACGAAATCCACCAGGCCCAGTAGAAGATCGTCCAGTCGGCCACCCACGTGCTGCCGGAGAACGGCGACATGCGCAGGCTCATGGTCACCAGCTGGTTGAGGTAGGAACCCAGCGTGGTGGTGAACGTATCGAAGATGAAGCCAGTCGGCCCCAGCACAAGTACGGTCGCGGCCAGCAATGCAGCCAGTGCCAGGTTGAAGTTGGACAGCCACTTCACGCCGCGCTCCACACCGCTGGCGGTCGAGGCCATGTACAGCACGAAGGCAATGGCGATGATGGTCATCTGCACCGGTACAGTCGCCTGCAGACCAAATACGCGCTCCACGCCTGCAGCGATCTGGATGGTGCCGAAGCCGAGCGTCGTCGCCACGCCGATCGCCGTGGCGACCACCGCCGCGATGTTGACGACACGGCCGATCCAGCCGCGATGGTGGCGGCCGATGATCGGCTGCAGCATATCGCTGACCAGCCCGCGTCCATTGCGGTTGAACTGGAACCAGGCCATCGCCAGGCCGATCAGTGCATAGATCGCCCACGGATGCAGGCCCCAGTGGAAGAACGCATAGCGCATCGATGCACGCGCGGCATCCATGCTCTGTGGCGCAATGCCTTCCGGTGGCTTGGTGAAGTGTGAGATCGGCTCGGCCGCGCCCCAGAACACCAGGCCGATGCCCATGCCGGCGGCGAACAGCATCGACATCCAGCTGGCGCGCGAAAATTCGGGTTCGGCGTCTTCGCCACCGATGCGCAGGTTGCCGAAGCGGCCGAAGGCCAGGTACATCAGGAACACCAGCGCCAGGAACACCACCAGCAGGTACAGCCAACCGACGCTGCGGATGACATCAGCCAGCGCCGCCTGCACGACGGTATTGAAGGGACCGGGCGCGAGGCCGGCCAGCAGCACCAGGGCAAGCACCAGTGCGATGGAAATGCGAAACACCATGAAGGAGCTTCTCCGATCAAGGGATTGAGGGGAGCGAGCGAAAGCTTGCAGGGAGTAGGCCGGCGACAGTGTGCGCGCACCGGACAGGCACCGCGATGGCGGCAGGGAAAGCGCCACGTGCAACGGTGCGGCGCGCGTGCACGTTACTGAATGCGACGTCACGGTTCTGTTAACGCGGCTGCGGCAGATCTGCGCCCTGCGTGGATGAACGGCCAGGAGGCCGAGTGGTTTCTATGCTCTAATGCCCACCAAGAAGCGGGGGTACCGCGGCCTTGTGGCCACGGTTGAGATAGTCCCTTGGAACCTGATCCGGCTCATACCGGCGTAGGGAAGCTTTGCAATGCAGCCGTACCCGGAACCTGCCCAGGGAGCGCCTTGGTGCCGTCCGGGCGCGGTGGCAGTGCGCCGCCGCTTCGTCCCTGACCTTCCTGGACGATGCCCGATGAACGCACAGCTCTCCGCCCTGCAGCAACAGGCCCAGCAACTCTCCGAATCCGTGACCCGGCCCATTCCCGGCTCGCGCAAGATCCACGTGCCTGGCTCGCGCCCGGACCTGCAGGTGCCGATGCGCGAGATCGCGCTGACCCGCACGCCGACCGTGTTCGGTGGCGAAGAGAACGCACCGGTCACCGTCTACGACACCTCCGGCCCGTACACCGATCCGGACGTGCGCATCGACCTGTCTGCGGGCCTGCCGGCACTGCGCCGTGGCTGGGTGGAGGAGCGCAACGACACCGAACAGCTCGACGGCCTCAGCTCCTCGTTCGGACGCGCGCGCGAGCATGATCCGAAGCTGGACCCGGTGCGTTTTCCCGCGCGCAGCCTGCCACGTCGCGCGCGGGCCGGCGCCAACGTCACCCAGATGCACTATGCGCGCCGCGGCATCATCACTCCGGAAATGGAATTCGTGGCAATCCGCGAAAACCAGCGGCTGGAAGCGATCCGCGATGCCTCACTGCTGCAGCAGCATCCTGGCGAGGCATTCGGTGCGTCGATCCAGCAGATCATCACCCCGGAATTCGTGCGCGAGGAAATCGCCCGCGGCCGTGCGGTGCTGCCCAACAACATCAATCACCCGGAAAGCGAGCCGATGATCATCGGCCGCAACTTCCTGACCAAGATCAACGCCAACATCGGCAACAGCGCGGTGTCCTCGGGCATTGCCGAGGAAGTGGAAAAGCTGGTGTGGGCGATCCGCTGGGGCGGCGACACGGTGATGGACCTGTCCACCGGCAAGCACATCCATGAAACGCGCGAATGGATCATCCGCAATTCGCCGGTGGCGATCGGTACGGTGCCGATCTACCAGGCGCTGGAGAAGGTCGACGGCCGCGCCGAAGCGCTGACCTGGGAGATCTTCCGCGACACCCTGATCGAACAGGCAGAGCAGGGCGTGGACTACTTCACCATCCATGCCGGGGTACTGCTGCGCTATGTGCCACTCACCGCCAGGCGGGTTACCGGCATCGTCAGCCGCGGCGGTTCGATCATGGCCAAGTGGTGCCTGGCCCACCACAAGGAAAACTTCCTCTACACGCATTTCGAAGACATCTGCGAAATCATGAAGGCCTACGACGTGACCTTCTCGCTGGGTGATGGCCTGCGTCCTGGCTGCATTGCCGATGCCAACGATGCGGCGCAGTTCGGCGAGCTGGAGACGCTGGGCGAGTTGACGAAGATTGCGTGGAAGCACGACGTGCAGACCATGATCGAAGGCCCCGGTCATGTGCCGATGCAGCTGATCAAGGAGAACATGGACAAGCAGCTGCGTGAGTGCGGCGAGGCGCCGTTCTACACGCTCGGTCCGCTGACCACCGACATCGCACCGGGCTACGACCACATCACCAGCGCGATCGGTGCGGCGATGATCGGCTGGTTCGGCACTGCCATGCTCTGCTACGTCACGCCGAAGGAGCATCTGGGCCTGCCCAACCGGCAGGACGTGCGCGACGGCATCATGGCCTATCGCATCGCCGCCCATGCTGCTGACCTGGCCAAGGGGCATCCGGGGGCGCAGGTGCGTGACAACGCGCTGAGCAAGGCACGTTTCGAGTTCCGCTGGGAAGACCAGTTCCACCTCGGCCTGGACCCGGAGAAGGCCAAGGAATTCCACGACGAGACCCTGCCCAAGGACGCGCACAAGCTGGCCCACTTCTGTTCGATGTGCGGCCCGCATTTCTGTTCGATGAAGATCACCCAGGACGTGCGCGAGTACGCCGAGAAGGGCATGCAGGAAAAGTCCGAGCAGTTCCGGGCGGCCGGCGCCGAGGTGTACCAGCAGGGCTGATCGCAGATGGGCAGTGCCGGGTCATGCCCGGCACCGTCCAGTCACCCAACTCACCGACATGCCGCTATCCTCGCCCCATCGTTCCCCGGGGACACGGAACCATGCCCATTGCCGTCACCACCCGCTGGCTGGCCATCGCCCGCCGTCATCCCTCTGCCTGGCTGCTCGGCGCACAGCTGTTGTCGGTACTGCTGTACCCGGCGTTGGACGAAACTGCTGCCGGGCGCGCGGCAGTAGGCGTATTCGGCATGGCCGTGCTCGGCCTGGCACTGTGGGTGGTGCAGCGCAGCCCGCTGGGGACATGGCTGGCGTTGGTGCTGGCCATCCCGGCGGTGGTGTTTTCCCTTTCGGCGGCCCTGCTCGACCGGCCTGCACTGGGCATCACCGCGCAGCTGCT
Source organism: Stenotrophomonas sp. 1278 (assembly GCF_029892765.1). Classification (NCBI taxonomy): domain Bacteria; kingdom Pseudomonadati; phylum Pseudomonadota; class Gammaproteobacteria; order Lysobacterales; family Lysobacteraceae; genus Stenotrophomonas; species Stenotrophomonas sp. 1278. The sequence continues at coordinate 46,068 of NZ_JARXWD010000009.1, read as the reverse complement.
GGAAAGCCTGCTGTATTTCTACACCGCCGGTGCGCTGATCGCTTACATGCTGCAGGACCACAAAGTGACGCGCGACGAGCTGTTCGCCGCCGGTGCCACGTTCACTCTGCTGGCATGGGCATTCGCTTTTACCTTTGCCGTATGTCAGCAGTGGTATCCGGGCAGTTTCCAGGGCGCCAGTGGCGGCGCGCAGCGCACATGGATGGAGCTGCTTTATCTGAGCTTCAGCTTATTGTCGGGGGTAGGTCTCAGCGACGTCGTGCCACTGCATCCGCAGGCCCGCGCGCTGGTAATGCTGGAGCAGTTTTCCGGCGTCATGTACGTAGCGCTGGTGGTTTCGCGGCTGGTTGGCCTGACCATGCTGAAACGCTTCTGAAAATGAACGCCAGATAAAAATATCGCGCCCAAAAGGGCGCGAATGATGATGCGTATTATGTGAATGCGTCGGCGAGAGAGAGCCTGATGTCGACCACGCGATAGGCGAGGTAACTCGCATAGGCTAATATCCGGAGGCTTCGTTTTTTTTGCGGTATGCGCCGATGCTTTGTGCGGAATCTGGCTTCTTGCTGTGCCAAGGATGGGAAGGGATCGATGGTGAACAGTGTTTGCGGCCTGTTTCAGCCCCATAGCAACGAATGATCAACAGCGAAATCCAGTCGCCTGAATCCGACCGCGTCCGCGTCGGTGAGTGCATCGTTACTTTGTCCTCGCGTGAGGTCGAAGTCGCCGGTGCCCGCCGTACACGCCGTTTGACGCCCAAGTCGCTGGGCGTGCTGCGCGTGTTGATGCGGCAGCCGGGGCGGGTGGTGACCCGTGACGAGCTGTTCGCCGAAGTGTGGCCGGACACGCTGCCGACCAACGATGTGCTGACCCAGGCCGTGACCCAGCTGCGCAAGGCGTTCAGCGTCGACGACGACAACGGCCAGGCGTACATCGAGACCATCGCCAAGACCGGCTACCGCCTGCTTGTGCCGGTGCAACCGCTGGCGGACCACGAGACCGATGCGATCGCCGTTGCAGAGGACTCGACCGCATCACAGCCGCCTGCGCCGGATGCCGTGGCCGCCGCCGGCGTGCCGGTGGTTGAACGCGGAAGCCGCCGCTGGCGCCGTCTGCGCCGTCGCCTGCTGCTGGCACTGGGCGTGGTGATGCTGCTTGCGCTGGTGGTGTTGAGCGTACTGCTGCTGCGCCGCCCGGCGCCGGTGAATTCTCCGGTGGATGCGGCAGTGGAGAACGGCACGCGGGTGATCGGAAGCCCTGAGCGGCCGTATCGATTGATTACCGCGACGGCCGGTTTTGAGACCTATCCCACACTTTCTCCTGATGGATCGCAGGTCGCCTACGAAGGCGCCAACGACGATGGCACCGGCGGCAACGCCATCAAGGTGCAGACCTCCGGCAATGCCCCCGCGCGCCAGCTGCTATCGCCACCGGCAGGTGCCAGCGACCGCTTCCCTAACTGGTCGCCCGATGGCCGCGAAATCGCCTTCGCCCGCTTTGGTGCCGATGCCAGCTGCCAGGTGCTGATCGCCAGCGCCACCGGCGGCGCCGTGCGCCAGGCCACGCGTTGCGACGGCACCGAGCTGCTCAGTTTCGACTGGACGCCCGATGGTCGTGGCCTGGTCTTCGGCAGCATGGTCGGTCGCTATGCCCATCGCGGCATCCGCGTGCTCGATCTGGCCACCGGCCAATGGCGTGCGCTGGAGTACGCTGTCGACGAGGATGATTTCGACTACGCCCCGCGCTATTCCCCGGATGGCCGATGGCTGGTGTTTGTCCGCAACCCCCAGCTGGGCGACCTGTGGCGGATGCCTGCCAGCGGCGGCACGCCCGAGCAGTTGACCACCGAATCGGCCGAACTGCGTGGTTGGGCGTGGTTGGGCGACGGTCGGCATATCGTGTTCGGTCGCCGCGTGGACAGCGAAGCACGCCTGTACTACCTCGACGTCGAGCGCCGCACATTGCGCGACGCTGGGCTCGACGATGCGCAGTGGCCGGCAGTGTCCCGCCGCGGCGACATGCTGGCGTTCGTGCATCGGCGCGCGCAGTTCGGGGTGTTCAGGATGCCCGCGCAGGGCGGTGCCGGTGAGCGCCTGTTCGCCTCCAGTGGCCGCGACGGGCAACCGATGGTGGCACCGGATGGGCGGCAACTGGTGTTCAGTTCCGATCGTTCCGGCAGCTTCGCCCTGTGGTGGGCCGACATGCAGCGGCCGGAGTCGCTGCGGCCGATCGAGGGGCTGAAGCCCGAGGCACGGCAGGCGCCCGACTGGTCGGCCGACAGCCGGCATCTGCTGGTGGTGGGCCGCGATGAGCATGGCGAAGCGGTTGTCTACGAGATCGCACCGCGCGATGAACAACTGCATCGGCTTCCGGTTCCCGCCGAGCAGCCATTGCAGGCGTTGTACGGCGCAGACGCGGAGCAGCTGCTGGTGGTCGAACGTGATGCCGACCAGCACACCCGCTTGAGCCTGTTCGACCGCAGCGCGCAGCCATGGCGGCGGTTGGCCAGCCTTGAAGGCGTATCGCAGGCGCGTTTCGACCGCAGTACCGGGCGGGTGCTGTTCACCCGGCTGGCAGCCGGTGGGCTGTGGTCGGTGGACGCGGCGTTGACCCCTGCCAGCGTGCAGCAGGTCAGTGAGGACCGGCCCAGCCGTTGGCGCTACCGGACCTGGACGGTGGCCGGCAACGGCAGCATCGACTACCTCGGCAGCAGTGCCAGCTGCGGCACGACCCTGGTCCGTATCCAGTCCGGACGCGAAGAAGCCGAGCGTTGCCTGGACGCCCAGCGGCTGAGCGCGGGCAATGGACTCAGCGCCAGTGCCGACGGAAACAGCCTGTACCTGGCCCTGGCCATCAGCGATGGTGCCGACATCGGTGTGATGCGACTGCCCGAACAACCGCCCGCACTGTTCCCGGCATTCTCCAAATTATTGATCTTGAACGAGAAAGGGCCTTCGTAATTTCTTCGTGACGATCTCGCCGCGAATTCGTGGCGATCTCGGCAGTCTTTCCTGACGCGCTGTCACCTCATTTGGCAAAACGGAGGCCTGTACTTGGCAAATCCGTGGTGCCCCTATGCGTCAACTCTCGCTGGCCGATCGTGGCCAAACCGTATCCCTGGACAAGGCGATCGACGATGTCGCGCCGACCTGCATGGGGGTTGCCCGCCTCGGCAGCCTGCAGACCGCCGGCACCAGCTTCAGCGTCTGGATGCAGGTGCGCGGCACCTCGTGGGTTGAAGCCAAGGAAGGGCGGTTCCGGCTTCGCCAGGGCGAGTGGATCGCGTTCGAGAAGGAGTCCAGGCCGCTGGTCCAGGCCGGACGCAACGGCTTGTGCGTGGGCATGAACCTGAACGTGGAAGCGCTGCGCGTGCTGACCGAAATGGCCGACTGCGGCCTGTACGCCGGTCGTGGCCAGATGAACCGCGCTGATGCGCGGGTGGCGCTGCGCCTGTGGCGTGACGCCCTCGCCAGCGGGCAGCCGGCGCAGGCACTGCGTCCGTTGCTGCTGCATCTGGCCGGTCTGCAGCGCAGCCTGGCCGACAACGTACAGCGTTGCCCGGGCCGCTCGCGCAGCCGCAAGCGCCAGGTATTTGGTCGCATGCAGCGCGCGCGCCTGTATCTGGAAGGCAACAGCCACCGTGTGGTGCGCATCGGCGAACTGGCCGAGCTGACCAACTTCTCCAGCTGGTATCTCTCCAAGACGTTCCAGAGCCTGTACGAGGAAAGCCCGCAGTCGCTTTCGGCACGGTTGCGCCTCGAACGTGCGGCCGATCTGCTGCGCGATACCGACATGATGGTCGGCGAAGTCGCTGCCGCCAGCGGTTTCGACAACTGCTGCAGCTTCGCGCGTGCGTTCCGCGCCCGCTACGGCCAGTCCGCCTCGCGCTTCCGCGAGAATGACGGACAGCTTCCGCCACACTCCGCAAAGTCTCCGGTTGTGTCGCGCAAATACAGCGCTGCAACGCAATCGTAACGTGCTACGGCGTTTTAACACGCTACTAACACGTACCTTGGAGAGATTGATGAACGTTCGTATTCCTGCAGTGCGGCTCGGCTTGTTGCCGGCCGGCATTGCGCTTGCCTTGGCACCGTCCTTCGCTTCGGCGCAGGACGCAGCTGCCGGCGGCACGACCGACCTGGACCGCATTTCGGTCACCGGTTCGCGCATCCGCCAGGCGAGCATGGAAACCGCTCAGCCGGTGATCGCGCTGCAGCGCGCCGACATTGAAAAGCAGGGCTTCACCAGCGTTGCCGACATCGTGCAGAACCTGTCGGCGACCGGTTCGCCGGCGATCAGCCGCGCCGATGCCCTGTCTTCGGGCGAAGAAGTCGGCGGCCAGTACGTCGACCTGCGCAACCTCGGCCCGGAGCGCACCCTGGTGCTGCTGGACGGCAAGCGCATGGGCACCAGCACCGGCGGCTACACCGACCTGGCCTCGATCCCGACCTCGGTCGTGGAACGCATCGAAGTGCTGACCGACGGTGCATCGGCCATCTATGGTTCCGACGCCATCGCCGGCGTGGTCAACATCATCACCCGCAAGAACTTCGACGGCCTGGAAGCCAGCGTCTACGGTGGCCAGTACGGCCAGGGCGACGGCCAGAAGCAGGTCTACAACTTCGTCTACGGCCAGACCGGTGAGCGCGGTTCGATCACCTTCGGCGCTGAATACAGCAAGGAAGACGAGGTCAAGGCCAAGGATCGTTCCTTCAGCCGCTACCCGAACGGTCGCTTCCACCCGTTCCCGACCGACGACGATGCCAATGGCTGGTCGCCGGCGTCGAACCAGGGCGTGCTGATCGACGACATGGGTACCCCGAAGGACGCCAACGACGATATCTGGTACACCCGTGCCAATACCGGTGCCGGCAACGGCATGGGCGACTTCCGTGAGTTCGGCACCGCCGACTACACCAATGCCAGCCAGGAAATGTGGCTGCAGAACAAGCTGACCCGTCGCTCGGTCTTTGCCAACGGCAACTACGACCTGACCGACAACATCCGCGCCACCGCGAACGTGCTGTACACCAAGCGCACCGCGACCTCGCAGATTGCCGGCTACCCGTACCAGTCCGAGGTCTACGGCACCCCGCTGTCGGCCGACAGCATCTACAACCCGCTGGGCAAGGACGCGAACTTCATCCGTCGCACCTCCGAGTTCCCGCGCCAGACCGAATCCGAGCAGGAAACCTTCCGCTTCTCGGCCGGCCTGGAAGGTTCGTTCGAGTTCGCCGACAAGTTCTGGGACTGGGACGTGGGCTACGTCTACAACCAGAACAAGGGCGTCAAGACCGGCACCGGCAACCTGTTCATCCCGAACGTGCAGAACGCCGTCGGCCCGTCCTTCATGGACGGCGACGTTGCCCGTTGCGGCACCCCGGGCAAGGTGATCGCCGGTTGCACCCCGTGGAACCCGCTCGCACCGTACGGCTCCACCGGCAACGGTTCGCTGGCTGACCCGGCACTGCAGGCCTACCTGTTCCTGCCGAGCCACGACACCTACACCAACACCACCAAGGCCTACAGCGCCAACATCTCCGGTTCGCTGTTCACGCTGCCCGCCGGTGACCTGGCCATCGCTGCCGGTTACGAGCACCGCCAGGAAAGCGGTGAGTACAACCCGGATGCACTGCTGCAGTCGGGCCTGAGCACCGACCTGGCCGGCGCACCGACCAAGGGCAGCTACAAGCTCGACGAGTTCTACGTCGAACTGAACGTGCCGGTGCTGGCCGACATGCCGTTCGCCAAGGAACTGTCGCTCGACATGGCTGGTCGCTATTCGGACTACAACACCTTCGGCGACACCATCAACAGCAAGTTCGGCCTGAAGTGGAAGCCGATCGACGACCTGCTGGTGCGTGCGACCTATTCGACGGGCTTCCGCGCGCCGAACATCGCCAACATGTACGGCGGCACCTCGCAGACCTTCGATGCCTACACCGATCCGTGCGACAGCAGCTTCGGCTCGGCTTCGCGCAATCCGTCGGTTGCCGCGGCCTGCGGCGCACGTGGCGTTCCGGCGAACTTCCGCCAGATCACCTCCGGTGGCGCACAGTCGACCGGCCCGGGCACCCAGTCCTACAGCGCCTTCGAGTCGGGTTCCAACCCGGAACTGCAGCCGGAAACCTCCAAGACCTGGACTGCTGGCCTGGTCTACAGCCCGAACTTCGTGCAGGGCCTGGACGTCAGCCTGGACTGGTGGAAGATCCGCATCGACAACGTGATCGCCGCCGAGTCGGTGACCTCGATCCTCAACCAGTGCTACGTGCTGGGCGTGGCTTCGGCGTGTGACCGCTTCAGCCGCGGTACCGAAGGCCGCACCGTCAACCAGGTGGTCGACGTTACCCGTACCCTGATCAACGGTGGTTACCAGGAAACCGCAGGTTACGACCTGGGCATCAAGTACCGCCTGCCGGAGTTCTCCTTCGGCAAGATCGTGGTTGACTGGAAGACCACCTACGTCGATTACCTCGAGTACAAACGCGACAACGAAGCCGAGACTCCGGTCGAGCAGCACACCAGCTGGGCAACCGGCGACTGGGGTGCGAACTTCCGCGTCCGCTCGAACCTGAATGTCGATTGGAGCCTGGGCAACCTGGGCGTGAACTGGGCCGTGCGTTACTACTCGAGCATGAAGGAGCCGTGCTCCTACGACACCGAGTGCAACCTGCCTGACTTCACCTCGGCCTACACCCTGGGCCAGCCGACCCGCAAGGTTGGTTCGAACACCTTCCACGATGTGCAGGTGCGTTACACCCTGCCGTGGCAGGCTACGGTCTCGGTCGGTGCCAACAACGTGTTCAACCACGAAGGCCCGGTCATGTACAGCCAGCCGAACTCGAGCTTCTCCTACTACGGTGGCTTCGACATCGGTCGCTACTACTACATGAAGTACACCCAGCGCTTCTGATCCATCGAAGCGTGACAGCAGAAAGAGGAGGGCGGGCCGCAAGGTCCGCCCTTCTTGTTTGTGCGGTCGAGCAACGCGGCTGTCCACGCCGCGCGCGCCGAACCTCCGGTCACTTCCAGTAGATCCACGCCATGCGTGGATGAACTTCCGGCACAACGAAAAAAGGCAGGCCACACGGCCTGCCTTTCGTCCCCTTCGTACTCGCCTGACGCTACGCCTCAGGCCTCGCTCGGCACCAGGCCCATCAGGCTGTTGGCGTGCTCGCGCCACTGCGGCAGCTTGTTCAGCACACCGGCGCGCTGCAGATACTCTTCATCCACCGGGTCACCGTTGACCAGCGCCAGTGCCACGTGCACCGCACCGGTCACCCAGAAGCTGCGTGTATTGGCGCGCTGCGGCTGCAGATGGAACGCCACCGCCTCGATGATCGGCATCGGCAGGCCCCACAGGCCCAGCAGATAGGCGCCGGCTTCGGCATGCCCGGGGCGATCATCATCGGCCGGCTCCGGTTCGCTGCGCTCGTTGCGTACACCCGGCAGCAGCAGGCCGATGTCGGCCAGCAGGGCGGCGGTGGCACCGAGTTCGGCGCTGGAGTCGGGCAGCAGGCGTGCGGCCAATCGCGAGGCCATCAAGGCACGCTGCTGCAGCGAGTTGCGTTCGGCCCCTGACAAGGTAGGCGCGGAGAACACCTCACTGGCCAGCACCAGGTCACGCAGCGTGGCCAGGCCCAGCCGGGTCACGGCGGTGCGCAGGTCGGCGATGGTGCGGCCCTGGCTGAAGAACGCCGAATTGGAAAGCTGCAGCACCTTGGCCGCGATCGCCGGGTCGGCGGCCACCAGCTTGGCGACATCGGCGCTGTCGGCGTCGTCGTCATGCTCCAGTGCCTGGGTCAGGCTCAGGTACAGGTGCGGCGGCGAAGGCAGCTTCTCGATGCGGCCGATGGCATCGCGCAGGCGCGGGCTGTCCAGCACTTCGCGCAGCTCTTCCAGGCTGGTCAATGCTTCCAGCAGTACTTCTGGTGCCAACGGCAATGGCAGGAAGCGATGGGCGACCCCGATCAGGCGTGCCGGCGGCGGCCGGTTGCCATGCTGTGCATCGACCAGTGCGATGCGGATCGTCTCCGGGCGCAAGGTGCGGATCTGTCCCAGCAACGTGGTCGCGTTGAGATCAGGCAACTGCGGGCAGACGATCACCGCGTCCACGCCCTGGGTGGCGACCGCGGTCATCGCGGCATGGCCATCGGTGGCGGTCAACGGCTGCCAGTCTTCCCCAAGATCGGCAATGAATTCGGTCAGCTCAGCCGGCAGGCTGGCTGTATCCCCAACAAGCAGAATACGCACGACACATTCCCCTGGCTGTCTCGACGGTCGATGTCGATGACGTGTGAAGTGACGCAATTTACCTAATACGGCGGCAAAGGTGATGTGCCGCCGTCATGAAACGTGACCCGCATCGCTCCGACGCCGCGCGCCGGAGCAATGCTGTTCAGTCTCAGGCCTTGCTGTCGAGGTGGCGCTGGTGCGCCTCGATCAGGATCTGCTTGGCCTCGGCCGCGCCGCCCCAACCGTCCAGCTTGACCCACTTGCCCTTCTCCAGGTCCTTGTAGTGCTCGAAGAAGTGGCCGATGCGCTCCAGCCAGTGGCTGGACACCTGGGCGATGTCCTCGACGTGGGCATAGCCGCTGAAGATCTTCGAAACCGGTACGGCCAGGATCTTCTCGTCGCTGCCTGCCTCATCGCTCATCTTCAGCACGCCGACCGGGCGGCAACGCACCACCGAACCCGGGACCAGCGGCAGCGGCAGCACCACCAGCACGTCGGCCGGATCGCCGTCGCCGCAAAGGGTGCTCGGCACGTAGCCGTAGTTGCAGGGGTAGCGCATCGGGGTGGACAGGATGCGGTCGACGAAGATCGCGCCGGTTTCCTTGTCCACTTCGTACTTCACCGGCTCGGAATCCTTCGGGATCTCGATGATGACGTTGATTTCTTCCGGCGGGTTCTTGCCGGGCGAGACGAGTTCCAGACCCATGGTGTGCTCCAGGTGGGGGATGTGGACGGATAGCCCTCCATTTTATGCCTTTGCCGGTCGCTGTGCAGGGTGGGGCGCCGACGGGCCGTCGCGGTAGCCGACGACCGGCCAGGACGGGGTTTCCCGATGGGGCCGGCCGGGCGGCCGGGGCAGGCTGGAACCCTGAACCGAGGAGACCTGCCATGAACTGGAATCGTTGGCGCTGCGGCGCCCTGCTGTTGCTTGCTCCGTTGGCCGCGCTCGCGCGCGGGACGCATGTCGACCTGATCCACTACCCGACCCGGGAGGCTGGGTGGGACAGGGCCTACGCGCTTGAGGGAGCGCTTGCACAGGCGCTCGACCGTGTGTGCGCCGATACCTTCTGCGAAGGCGATTACAGCAACTACCGGGTGATGGAGTTCCGTTGTGCGGTGCTGGCCCATCGGGGCACGGTGCAGCGGTGTGTGTGGGTGCTGGCGGCCAGCGAACTGGTGGTGCAGGGTGACACCGGCCAGGTGCAGGTCGACAACGGTCGCTGGACCTGCCCGGTGGAGATGCGGCCCGGGGTGCCGGTTGAAGCCTTCTTTGCCGCGCTGGAGGCGCCGGATGGGCTGATGGCACCGTTGCCCGGGCTCGATCATGGGCTGTTCGACGGGCTTGCCGACTGCCTGCGGGCGCAGGGAAGGGACGCCTGATGCGCACTTTCCCGGGACGATGGCTGCTCTGCGGTCTGATGGTGGTTGGCGCTGCGCAGGCCGCGCCGGCGTTCGTGGACGCCCGTGACTATCCCGATCCAGCGACCGGCCGGGAGCGGTTCCTGGCCGCCGAACGGATGCTGGTGCGCGGGTTCGATGATGTCTGCGGCGACACGTTCTGCGAGGGGCAGTACTACAACCTGTGGGCCATGCGCCTGCGCTGTTCGGTGGAGCGAGCAACAGATGTGGTCGGCAGCTGTATCTGGACCTTCGCCGGCAGCGATACCTGGGTGCGGAAGGAAGGACGGATCGATGTCGACCTTGGCAGCTATGCATGCGTGCTGCCGCTGGCATCTGGAACCCGGTTGGAGCAGCTCCTGCAGGTCTGGCAGGTGGGTTCCGGGGATGAGGCGATCCACGCGCCGTTGCCCGGTACGACCACGAGCGTCTATGACGGGCTGACAGACTGTCTTTGACGTCGATGATTGCGAATGCAAACGTGATTTATTCGCATTAACGGAGTAGCATGCGCGCCGCCCTGTCCGTCCCTTGGCTCCGCGCATGTCCTCCAATGCCCTCACCCTGACCGAACTGCTGATCCGCGAACGACCGGCACTGCTGCGACGCGTGCAGCGCATCCTCGGCGGCGACAGCGGGGCCGAAGACGTGATCCAGGCGGTCTGGTTCAAGGCGCGTGGGGTAGACAACAGCCAGGGCATCGACAATCCGCGCGCCTATCTCTATCGATTGGCCATCAACCTCGCCACCGATCACGGCCGCGAATCGACGCGCCGCAACCGCCTGCTGGCCGAGCACTACCTGTGGCAGGAGGACGAGCATATCTCCACCGAGGAACACGTGATGGCGCAGGATGAACTGCAGCGTGTGCTTGATGCCGCCGGCCACCTGCCCGAGCCGACGCGCACCATCTTTCATCTCAATCGCCTGCAGGGCCTTACCCAGGCTGACATCGCCCGGCGCCTCGGTGTGTCGGTGACCACGGTGGAGAACCACGTACGCACCGCGCTGCAGCGGCTTGCCTGGGCGCGCAGTGGCCGATGAACGATCCGGCTTGGGGGCGCACACCCGCCATGCGTCTTGATTCGCAGGCCCCCCATGCGCTCTAGTCCTTCCGCCCACCTCTGACCGTGTCCCCTGCCAGCCGATGAGCCCGCCCCCGACACCCCGCAGCACCGCCGATGATGCCGTGGCCGAACAGGCCAGGGACTGGATCGTGTGCCTGGCGTCCGGCGATATCAGCGACGCGCGCATGGACGCGTTCGAGCAGTGGCTGGCCGAGCCCGCGAATCGGCGTTCGTTCGAGCATGAGCGCATGCTGTGGCGCAGTGTGGGCCCGCGCCCGGCCGCCACCGAACGCAGGCAGGCAGCGCGCCGTCCGCGGCGGCTGCGCTGGGCAATGGCCACGGCCGCTGCGCTGGCGGTGCTGGTGGCCTGGCCCGATGCCTGGCTGCGCCTGCAGGCGGATCATCGCAGCGACCACCGGGTGCAGGATGTGCATCTGCCCGATGGCAGCCGCGCCGTGCTAGATGCCGACAGCGCGATCGCCGTGCACTTCGATGACCAGCGCCGTCGCATTGAACTGCTGCGTGGCCGCGCCTGGTTCGACGTGGCGCCCGATGCGCAGAGGCGATTCAGCGTTGCTGCTGGCAACGGTGTAGTGGAAGACATCTCCACAGCTTTCACGGTCGCCCACGTTGCGGCCGGGGTGGAGACCGAAGTCGGGCAGGGCCGGGTACGCGTGGCCAGTCCTGTCGATGGCGGCTGGACCTATCTGCAGGTGGGGCAACGTGCCAGCTATGGCGAGCACCGAGGCGTGCAGCGCCTGGCTGACGTTGCTGCGGACGGCGTCGGCGCCTGGCGCCAGGGCGAACTGCTGCTGGAGCAGGCCAGTGTGGCCGACGCCGTGCACGCGGTCGGCCGCTATCGCGCAGGGCCGACCTTCGTGCGCGGCGATTTTTCCACGATTCCAGCCGTGAGCGCGGCGCTGCGCGTCGATCATCCGGAGCAGGCACTGGATGCACTGGCGGCCACCGCCGGCCTGCAGGTCACCCGCCTGCCGCTGGGCGTGGCGATCGTGTACCGGTAGTACCGCGCCAGGCGCGGATGCAGCGGATGCAACGCATCGGTCTTGGGGAAAGCGCGCCGCCACTCGTCTCATCCACGAACGTACCCGCCGCCGCCACGTACGTCGTTGGGTCCGCGCATGCGCGGATGATGCCGCGCCCGCGGCCACGCTTCTCTGACAGGTTCCCCCATGTACGAATTCCGCCGCCCGGGCCGCGCACCGCGCCCGTCCCGTCTGTGCATCGCGTTGCTGGCCGCCGGCCTGGCAACCGCCGCCCCCGCCGTGATGGCGCAGTCCAGCAGCGCTGCTCCGGCAGCGGCACAGCACTTTGATATTCCCGACCAACCGCTGGACGATGCACTGCGCGCCTACATGCGCCAGTCCGGTGTGCAGGTGGTCTATCCGAGCACGCTGGCCAAGGGCGTGATCTCGCAACCGGTCAGTGGCACGCTGTCAGCCGACGAGGCCCTCGCCCGTCTGCTGCGCGGCAGCGGCCTGAGCGTGCGCCGGGTAAGCGTCGATGCGGTCACGCTGGAGGTCGCTGCGGCGGGACAGACGGGCGGCGTGATCGTCACCGGTACCCTCAGCGTGGCCGGAGACCGCGTGCAGGGCGGTGCGGTCAGCGATGAAGCGCGCCTGCTCGACAGCTACCGCAGCGTGGGATCGACCACCACCATCGGCCGCGTCGCGCTGGAGCGTTTCCGCGGCACGTCCAACGGCGACATCGTCAAGGGCGTGGCCGGTGTCACTGCGGGCGATCCGCGCGTGGGCAACGGCTTCGACGTCAACATCCGCGGCATCCAGGGCCAGAGCCGGGTGCCGGTCATCATCGACGGTGGCCAGTCCAGCATGGACACCTACCGTGGCTATGCCGGCCAGTCGCAGCGCACCTATCTCGACCCGGACCTGATCTCGCGCCTGACCATCACCAAGGGCCCGAGCCTGCAGGCCAATGCCTCCGGCGGCATCGGTGGCGTGGTCGAAATGGAAACGCTGAATGTCGATGACGTGCTGCGTGAGGGGCGTGATGTCGGCGTGCGCGTGCGTGGGGGGCTGGCCAACGGCAGCGCCAACAACCTGCCCGGCTACGAAGCCGCGCCGCGCAGCGATCGTAGTGCCACCGGCAGCCAGTTCTTCAACGTGGCCGCTGCCGGTCACTGGGACCGCTTCGACCTGGTGGCCGCCTATGCATACCGCGACAACGGCAACTACTTCTCCGGCAAGCACGGCTATGACGATTTTCCGCAGACCCGTCGCACGCTGGCGCCGCTGAATCCGCCACGCACCGAAGTGTTCAACACTTCCTCGCGCTCGAAGTCGACCCTGCTCAAGGGCACTTGGCGCATCGACGACGCGCAGACGCTGGAAGCGGGCTATCGTCGTTACGAAGGTACTGCGGGCGAGATCATGGCGTCGCAGATCATCCGCGTCGACCGCGACCGCGTGCCGCAGTGGGACCCGGGCCATGTGGACATGGACAGCTACAGCCTGCGCTACCGGTTCAACCCGGACAGCGAGCTGATCGACCTGCGCGTCAACGCGTGGTACACCGACGCCGACAGCGTGATGTACAACAGCCTGACCGGCATCAGCCCCTGGTACTTCGATCGCCGCACCGAGTGGTACGACGCACCCAGCTTCAGTGGCAATCCCGGCTACAAGGATGCCTACCGCAACCCGTTGCGGCAGAAGCGCTTCGGCCTGGACGCCAGCAACACCTCCGTGTTCGACGGCAGTGCCGGCCGCTTCACCCTCGATTACGGCCTGTCCTACAGCGACGAGGACATCGCCCCGGGCAGCTCCGGGCCGATCATGCACGACGACCTGGTCAACAACCGCTTCCTGCGCAATGCCGAGCGCAAGGAATACAGTGCGGTGGCATCGCTGAAGTGGGCACCGGACGAACACTGGGAGATGCTGCTGGGTGGGCGCTGGAACCGCGTGGACGTGCATGACCGCAACCGCCTGGCCACGCCGGACGGATATGAAGTGCAGGGTCAATACCGCTACACCGAACTGCTCAACGGCAATCCCAAGCTGCCGTCGTGGCGGGCCAAGCGCATCGCCCTGTTGAACTGGTATCCGGACGCCAACGGCAACTTCACCCAGGAGTCGCTGCTTGCCTCCCCGTACAAGAAGGGCACCGTCGGTGACATCGGTGGCTGGAACTTCCATGACGCTGACGCCGCGGAGGACCTGAAGGTACCGGTGAGCTGGACCTGGTCCCAGCCGATCCGCCGTCGTGACAGCGCGTTCTCGCCGACCGCCAGCGTGGCCTTCCGTTTCAGCGAAGACAGCATGGTCTACCTGAAGTACGCAGAAGGCACCAAGCTGCCGAGCCTGTTCGAAACCACGCTCGGCCTGTTCACCGCGGCCAAGCCGGTGGATGAACTCAAGCCCGAGCGTGCGCACAGCTGGGAACTGGGCGCGAGCACGATCCAGCACGACCTGTTCACTGCCGGTGACCGCCTGGCGCTGAAGCTGGCCTACTTCGATACCCGAATCGATGACCTGATCACCCGCGACTACCGCACCCTGTCGGCCGGACTGATCCGCAACGTCGACCGCTTCAAGGTGTCGGGCATGGAGTTCCAGTCCAGCTATGACAGCGGCAAGGTGTTTGCCGATCTGTCCGCGCACTACTACTTCAAGGCCAAGACCTGCGCACCGGACATCGCGGCCGAACGCCGCGCCTACGGTGTCCAGCGCAGGATCGAGGAACTGGTCGGCACGCCGGACTGCGTGGATGGTGGTTTCGAAGGCTCCTACAGCAACACCCAGAACCCGCCGCGCTACATGGTCAACCTGACCCTGGGCTCGCGCCTGTTCGACGAGCGGCTGACCTTCGGCACCCGCGTGGTCCACAACGCTGGCCCGATCAGCAAGCTGGACAAGGAATGGAACGTCGGCCTGTCGGCGATCCAGCAGCTGTACCGGCCGACCACGCTGGTGGATCTGTTTGCGAGCTGGAGCTTCAACGACCAGCTGTCGGTGGAAGCGAACGTGGACAACGTGACCGACCGCTACTACCTGGATCCGCTGGCGCTGGGCGTGATGCCCGCACCTGGCCGGACTGCGCGACTGGCCTTTACCTGGCGGTATTGATCAACCCTCCACGCTTGCACCGGTGGAGGGGGCGGATCCCTTTCCCGCGGAAAGGGATCTGGCCCCCTCGGGTCCGGTCATCCACACATGGCGTGGATCTACTGGCGGCAGCGCCGGGCCATGCCCGGCGCTGCCGCCAGGCGCTTACAGCCCGGTCGCGGCCTTCACCGCCGCTTCGTGCAGCGCTTCATTCAGTTCGTCCACCACGGTGGTCCATGCCGCATCGGCCTGCAGCGATTCGGCCAAAAACTGGCGCTGGGCCTCGTTCCAGTACGGGGCATCGGCCACTTCCACGCCGGCGGCCAGCTGATGGTCGGCGATGAACCGGGCAATGCCCTCGGCACTGGCATCCAGGCCCAGCTGCAGGAACAGGTTGGTCATGCGCGGTTCGGTGGTGATCATCGGTGGTGCCCTGGCAATGGAAAGGAACCTGCATTATCGACGCAAGCAGGGTTGGGGGAACCCTCGCCAGGATCGTCTACAGGGGGACGCTTTCCCTGGCACTCCCGATGACCGTTCAGACATCCCTCGAAGACAGCCGCAGCGTGCGGCTGAAGGCCGCCACCCGTGACAGCCATGGCGCCCTCGACAAGCGCATCATGGCCGGCGACATCTTCGCCGACCGCCGCAATTTCGCTCGCTTCCTGCGCGTGCAGTACCGCTTCCACCGCAGCATCGACGCGTTGTACGCAAGCCCTGCGCTGGACGCATTGCTGCCGGACCTGGCGGAGCGTCGCCGCCTGCAGCAGGTGCGCTGCGACCTGCAGGACCTGGAGCAGGCGCTGCCGGGCGAGGACATCGCGGCCCTCCGCGACGACCTGCCGCTGCCGACCGCGTTGGGCTGGTTGTATGTTGCCGAAGGTTCCAACCTGGGCGGCACCGTGCTCTACAAGATGGCCGCTGCACTCGGCCTGGATCGGAGCTTTGGTGCTCGTCACCTGGCGGCACATCCCGATGGGGCCGCGCGGCATTGGCGCGAATTCACTGCTGCTCTCGATGCAGTGGTGCTGTCGCCGGCACAGGAACAGGAAGTGATCGATGCCGCCGATGCCGCGTTCCGCAGCGTGCACGGCCATGTTGAAGTGGAGTTCTCCTGATGCACCTGCACCGCCCGCTGGCGCGCGATTGATGCGCTGGCTCTGGTTCGCGCTCGGCTGGTTGATGGTCGCGCTGGGGGTGATCGGCGCACTGCTGCCGGTCATGCCGACCACCATTTTCCTGATCCTGGCGGTGGCCTGCTTCGCACGCAGTTCGCCCAGGTTCGAACAGCGGCTGCTTTCCCATCCGCGCTACGGTCCGTCGCTGCGCCTGTGGCGTGAGCAGGGCGCGGTATCGCGCAAGGGCAAGGCGTTTGCCAGCGCCGGCATGGCGGTGGGATTCGCGATGTTCTGCTGGGGCGCACACCCGTCCTGGCGTCTGCTGCTGGGCGTGGGACTGTTCTTTGCGGTCAGTGCGGGTTATGTCCTGAGTCGACCGGCGCCCCGTTTCGATCCAGCGCCGCTGGTGGGCGTGGAGGACGCCACCGATCCGCGCGCTGCCCGCCGTCGCACTACTTCTACCGATTCCAATGGAACCTCCGACGATGCTGCCTGCTGATCTGGCTCCCATGGCCGCCCCCGCACTGACCCCCTGGGGCATGTACCTGGCCGCCGATGTGGTGGTGAAGGGCGTGATGATCGCCTTGGCCGTGGCCTCGCTGGCCACCTGGACCGTGCTGCTGGCCAAGGGCTGGGAACTGGCCCGGCAGGCACGCGCGTTGCGCCTGGCGCGAAGCGTGCTGCTGTCGGCACCCAGCCTGCCGGTCGCAGGCGGCGAGCCCGCACTGCAGCAGAACATCGCCGCAGCCATGCTGGATGCCGCGCGCACCGAACTGCATCTGTCGCAGGAACTTGATCACCGCGAGGGGATCAAGGAGCGGGTGGCATCACGACTGGAGCGCCTGGAACTGGAGACCGCACGCAACCAGCGTCGTGGCATCGGCGTGCTTGCCAGCATTGGCGCGGTGGCGCCGTTCGTAGGCCTGTTCGGCACCGTGTGGGGCATCATGAACAGCTTCATCGGCATCGCCCACAGCAATACCACCAACCTTGCCGTGGTGGCGCCAGGTATTGCCGAGGCGCTGCTGGCCACAGCGCTCGGTCTGGTCGCGGCGATCCCGGCGGTACTGGTCTACAACCACTTCACTCGGGTGCTGGCAGGCCTGCGCGGCCTGCTGGGCGATCTTTCCGCGGCTGTGCAGCAGCTGGTGTCGCGTGATCTGGACCGGGCTGCACGCCGGGCGCCGACAGGCACGCTGCGTGCAGTGAACTGAGGCACGCCATGGCGATCAGGACCGCATCCACACGCGATGACACCCCGGAAGAAGCTCACGAGATCAATGTCACGCCCTTCATCGACGTGATGCTGGTGCTGCTGATCATCTTCATGGTGGCCGCGCCGCTGGCCACGGTGTCGGTGCCGGTGCAGCTTCCTGCCAGCAGTGCGCAGGCGGCGCCGGCAGAAAATGAGCCGGTGTATGTGACCGTGCAGGCCGATCTGTCGCTGCGGGTGGGCGAGGCGCCGGTGGCACGCGATGGCCTCGCCTCTGCGCTGCGCTCGGCAACGCATGGCGATACGTCGCAGCGTCTCTATCTGCGTGCCGATCAGCGCGTCTCCTATGGAGACCTGATGGCGACGCTGGATGCGTTGCGCAGTGCCGGTTACCTGAAGGTCGCCTTGGTCGGGTTGGAGCAGGGCGCACGATGAGCGGGCTGCAGCGCTGGGCAACCAGCCTGGCGATCGTGCTGCTGGCCCATGCGGTGCTGATCGCTACGGCGTGGTGGTGGGCATCGCGTACGCCGCGGGTCGTCGCAGCGGCACCTCCTGCCGCCTTGATGCTGGAACTGGCTCCCGCCGCACAGGCCCCACCGGTACCGCCGCGCGCGCTGCCGGCCGGACCGCTGCAGCAGGAGCAGCAGCGGCGCGTGACCGTGCCCAGGCAACAAGAACAGATCAAGGCGCCGATGCTGCCCCAAGGCGAACTGGCGGCCCCGGCCGAGCCACCTGCGGTACCGGCAGAGGAAGCGGCGGACAGCAACATCGATCGCACGCTGGCGCCGCCGGACGTTCCTGCCCAGGCCGCAGCGAGCTACGCCGCACCGCGTACCACGGCCGGCGAACGCAGCAGTGCCAACGCCACCTGGCAGGGGATGCTGCTGGGACACCTGCAACAGCATCGGCGCTATCCACGCCAGTCCGAACGGTTGCGCCAGCAGGGCGTGGCCTATGTGCGCTTTGCCGTTGCCCGCGACGGCCGCGTATCGGCGCCGCGTATCGAGCGCAGCAGCGGCTTCGCACTGCTCGACCAGGAGACGCTGGACACGGTGCAGCGCGCCAGCCCGGTGCCGGCGCCGCCGGCCGATGTGGCCGGCGACCCGGTGGAGGTGATG
This sequence comes from Stenotrophomonas sp. 1278, assembly GCF_029892765.1. Taxonomy (NCBI): domain Bacteria; kingdom Pseudomonadati; phylum Pseudomonadota; class Gammaproteobacteria; order Lysobacterales; family Lysobacteraceae; genus Stenotrophomonas; species Stenotrophomonas sp. 1278. Next base: position 27,834 of record NZ_JARXWD010000009.1, on the reverse strand, counting down.
GTACCCGTCGCGTTCTTCCTGCGCGGGCGGTGATCGTCGGCGGGGTCGGATCCCTTCCCGCAGGAAAGGGCTCTGACCCCATCGGAGGCGACCCCATCGGAGCCGCCATCCACGCAAGGCGTGGATCTACAGCAACGGCACCAGCAGCAGCGCCACGATGTTGATGATCTTGATCAGCGGGTTGATCGCCGGGCCGGCGGTGTCCTTGTACGGGTCACCGACCGTGTCGCCGGTCACCGCTGCCTTGTGCGCTTCGCTGCCCTTGCCGCCGAAGTGGCCATCCTCGATGTACTTCTTGGCGTTGTCCCAGGCACCGCCGCCGGTGGTCATCGAAATGGCCACGAACAGCCCGGTGACGATCGTGCCGATCAGCAGCCCGCCCAGCGCGCGTGGTCCCAGCAGCAGGCCGACCACCACCGGCACGGCCACCGGCAGCAGCGACGGTACGATCATTTCGCGGATCGCCGAGCGGGTCAGCATGTCCACCGCCTTGTCGTACTGCGGCTTGGCGGTGCCCTGCATGATGCCGGGAATCTCGCGGAACTGCCGCCGCACTTCCTCCACGACCGCGCCGGCCGCGCGACCGACGGCTTCCATCGCCATCGCACCGAACAGGTACGGAATCAGGCCACCGATCAGCAGGCCGATGATCACCGTGTGGTCGCTGAGGTCGAAGCGGAACTCCTGGCCGGGATTGGCCGCCTGCAGGTTGTGCGTGTAGTCGGCGAACAAGACCAGCGCGGCCAGTGCTGCCGAACCGATGGCATAGCCCTTGGTGACCGCCTTGGTGGTGTTGCCCACCGCATCCAGCGGATCGGTGATGTCGCGGATCTCCGAAGGCAGCTCTGCCATCTCGGCGATGCCACCAGCGTTGTCGGTGATCGGCCCGTAGGCATCGAGTGCGACGATCATGCCCGCCATCGACAGCATGGCGGTGGCGGCGATGGCGATGCCGTACAAACCGGCCAGCGCGTGCGCGCCCCAGATCGCCGCGCAGACGGCGATCACCGGCAGCGCGGTGGACTTCATCGAGATGCCGAGGCCGGCGATGATGTTGGTGCCATGGCCGGTGGTCGAGGCCTGCGCCACATGCTGCACCGGCTTGTACTGGGTACCGGTGTAGTACTCGGTGATCCACACGATCAGGCCGGTCAATACCAGGCCGATCAGCGCACAGCCATACAGCGCCATCGGCCCGTACACGTTGTCCGCCATCAGTCCTGTGGTGATCGGATAGAACGCGATCGCTGCCAGCACACCAGAGACAATCACGCCCTTGTACAGCGCGCCCATGATCGAGCCACCGGGCTTCACCTTCACAAACAGCGCGCCGATGATCGAAGCGATGATCGAAACACCGCCCAGCACCAGCGGATACAGCACCGCATTGGCGCCGGCCTCGGCCAGCATCAGGCTGCCCAGCAGCATGGTGGCGATCACGGTGACCGCATAGGTTTCAAACAGATCGGCGGCCATGCCGGCGCAGTCGCCCACGTTGTCGCCCACGTTGTCGGCGATCACCGCCGGGTTGCGCGGGTCATCTTCGGGAATGCCTGCTTCGACCTTGCCGACCAGATCGGCGCCGACATCGGCCCCCTTGGTGAAGATGCCGCCGCCCAGGCGCGCGAAGATCGAGATCAGCGATGAGCCGAAGGCCAGGCCGACCAGTGCATGCAGTGCCTGTTCCATCGGCAGGCCCAGCCGCAGCAGCAGTGCGTAGTAGCCGGCCACGCCGAGCAGGCCCAGGCCGACCACCAGCATGCCGGTGATCGCACCGCCGCGGAAGGCCACGTCCATTGCCGCGCTGATGCCGTGGCGCGCTGCCTCTGCGGTGCGTACGTTGGCGCGCACCGACACGTTCATGCCGATGTAGCCCGCTGCACCGGACAGCACCGCACCGACCGCGAAGCCGATCGCGGTGTACCAGCTCAGGAAGATGCCGACCAGCACGAACAGCACCACGCCGGCGATGCCGATGGTCAGGTACTGGCGGTTGAGGTAGGCGCGCGCGCCTTCCTGGATGGCCGTGGCGATGGCGACCATGCGTTCATTGCCGGTGGGTTGGCGCAGGATCCAGCGCGCCGAGACGATTCCGTACAGGATCGCGAGAATGGCGCAGCCCAGCGCCAATGACAGCCCGTGACGTTCCAGCATTAGACCCCTCCGCAGAATGGATGGACAAGCATCCAGTGGCGATGAACGGCACCACGAGGGGGACGACGGGCTGCAGCCTGGAACCAACCCGTACCGACCTTGGTGGTCGTCCGACGTATGGCGGTGTTCAGCATTCCCTGGTGTCCGCAGTATGCGTGCACCCGCGCCCGGATGGTAGCGCCGGGCCGCGCCCGGCGAGCGCAGCGGTTGCTGCAACGACGCGATATCCGTCGTCGCCATCGCCACCTTTGCACCCCGTTAAGGCAACCTCTGCAAGCCTGCGCGCAGTCCCGTCGGAGAATCCCCATGCGCCTGTCCCTGTTGATGCTTGCCGTTCTGGCCCCGGCCCTGCCTGCCTTCGCGGCGGAAGCACCGGAACTGCAGCGAGCGGTGGGTGCACCACAAGCGGTCGGCGCGGTGCACACGCTGCGGCAGATTCCCGAAGCCTGTGCCCGCCTGGAAGGCGCGTTCACCGGCCAGGCGGCGGAGCCCTATCGTTTCTCGGCGGTGCGCACCAGCGAGCAGTGCCAGCCGCGTGCCCGCTTTGTCGACTACAGCAAGGCGCAGCCGAGCGCTGACAAGGGCTGGAAACTCAATGATGTGATCCGTGTTCCGAATGCCGCCTGCCCGGCGCAGCAGGCGGTGGTGCGCGTGTGGCGTCTGCCGGTGAACAACGCCCAGGCGCTGGATGGGCAGGGACAGTCGCGCATCTATCTGGAGGAAGCCAAGAAGCAGGCCGCTGCCGGCAAGATCCCGCAGGTGACGATGTTCGCCGCGCAGCTGCAGATGGAAGGCAAAGCCTGCAATTGAGGCCGAGCATCCACGCATGGCGTGGATCTACTGGGAGGGAGACCTGGGTAGTGCCGGCCGCTGGCCGGCAACCCCGCGATCAATCCGCAAGCCTCGCTCCACGCGCCACCAGCAGCTCGCGCAGTGCCGACCGGTGGCAATGCGCCTCGTCCTCGCAATAGCAGCCCACCGCGATATCGCTGTGCTGCGACAGCGCCGCGAGCAGGTCCAGCGCATGCGCTGCATCCGGTGCCTTCATTTCGGCGTTGTAGTGACGGAAGAACGCCGTCCAGTCGGCGGCGCTCTTCGCCTCATGCGCCTGTTTCACCAGCTCCGCGCTGGGTGACAGCGTCGGGAACCACACGTCGTACCAGTCCTGCCGGGCAAATTCGCTGCGCGGCACACCGCGCGGCGGGCGCCGCACGGTGCCGATGCGCAGGCCTTCACCGGGCGCACGCGGAGAGCCAAGTCGAACAACGCGCAACGCCATGGCATTCCTCGCAAAAAGGGGACGGAGGGGGTCAGCCTTCGAACGCAGGCAGCTTCTGCTTCACCGCCACGTTCTTCAGCGTCACGTACTTGGGCAGGCCATCGCTACCGTAGGGCAACGGTGCTTCGCCCTTGATCAACGGCTGCAGGTAGGCGCGCGCCTTGGCCGTGATGCCGAATCCATCGCGACGGATGAAGCTGGCCGGCATCTTCTTCTCGTGGTTGGCGATCTTCGACAGCGGTGCGGCTTCGATCTTCCAGCGATACGGTGCATCGCTGCTGCGCACGATCACCGGCATCACCCCGTTCTGGCCCTTCAGCGCCAGCTGCACCGCGGCCTTGCCCACCGCCTGGGCCTGTTCCCAGTCGGTTTTGCTGGCCAGGTGGCGGGCTGAGCGCTGCAGGTAGTCGGGCAGGGCCCAGTGCACCTTCAGCCCCAGCTGGTCCTTGACCCGCCCGGCCAGATGCGCGGCCACGCCGCCCAGCTGCGAATGGCCGAAGGAGTCCTTGCCGCCGCCGGCGTCGGCGACGAAGCGGCCATCGGCAGTGGCGATGCCTTCCGACGCCACCACCACGCAGTAGCCCACGCGCGCGACCACGGCCTTGACCTTGGCCAGGAACGCGGCCTCGTCATAGGCGCGCTCGGGCAGCAGGATGATGTGCGGGGCGTCGTCCTCGCCGGTGCCGGCCAGGCCGGCGGCCGCGGCCAGCCAGCCGGCGTGGCGGCCCATCGCCTCGTAGATGAAGACGCGGGTGGAGGTCTCGGCCATCGCGGCCACGTCCAACGCCGCTTCGCGCACGGACACGGCCGTGTACTTGGCCGCCGAGCCGAAGCCGGGGCAGGTGTCGGTCACCGCCAGGTCGTTGTCAATGGTCTTGGGCACGCCGATGCAGGTCAGGTCGTAGCCGGAGCTTTTTGCCAGCTGCGACACCTTCAGTGCGGTATCGGCCGAGTCGTTGCCGCCGTTGTAGAGGAACCAGCGCACGTCATGGGCGCGCAGGACCTCCAGCAGGCGGTCGTAACGTGCACGGTCGGCCTCCAGCGATTTCAGCTTGACCCGGCACGAGCCGAACGCGCCGCCGGGGGTGTGGGCCAGGGCGCGGATGGCCGCAGCACTCTCCTTGCTGGTGTCGATCAGCTCCTCGCGCAGGGCGCCTAGGATGCCGTTGCGCGCAGCCAGGACCTTGATTCCCTTGGCGCGGGCCTGTTCGATCACCGCCGCGGCAGTGGCGTTGATGACGGCGGTGACGCCGCCGGACTGGGCGTAAAGGAGGGTGCCATTGCGCATGCTTCTACCTGTTCGGGGGAGGGGACATTGCAGGGACATTACCCGGATGCGCTAAAGTGGCGCTATTGCGGTGCAGCGATACCGGACCGTCCGGGGCGCGAACCTTCTTTATTTTCAACACGTTGGAGTCAGGTCAATGCGATTGGTTCTGTTGGGACCGCCCGGTTCGGGCAAGGGGACACAGGCGACGCGCCTGAAGGAAAAGCTCGAGATCGCCCACATTTCCACCGGCGACATGCTGCGCGCTGAAATTGCCGCCGGCTCGGAGCTGGGCAAGCAGGCCAAGTCGGTGATGGATGCCGGCAACCTGGTGTCCGATGAGATCCTGCTGGGCATGCTGAAGTCGCGCCTGGCCCAGGCCGATGTCGCCAAGGGCTTCATCCTTGACGGCTATCCGCGCAATGTGGCCCAGGCCAACGCGCTGGACGGCATGCTGGCCGAGATCGGCCAGCCGCTGGATGCGGTGGTGCAGCTGGACGTGGCCACCGAACTGCTGGTCGAGCGCATCGCCGGCCGTGCGCAGGAGCAGGGCCGCGCTGACGACAATCCGGAATCGGTGCGCAAGCGCCTGCAGGTCTACACCGAGCAGACTGCTCCGGTGGTGGACTTCTACGCCGGCCGGGGCACCCTGGCCCGCGTCGATGGCGTCGGCGAACTGGACGAGATCGAAGCCCGCATCCTGGCGGCGATCAAGCGCTGACCCTGGTGTGGCCGGTTGATGCCGGCCACCGCAGGCGCAAAAAAACAGGCCTGATCCGCGAGGATCAGGCCTGTTTCGTTTCATAGGTGCCAGCAAAGGGCTTGCTCAGGGCCCCCACAGCATGAGCTCCCTTGGGGATGGCCTCTTGGGGAGTAGGACCGGTTCGGGTACTGCGGCTGGCATCCTGAATTGTGTCCGGGTTCACAGAACATCGCTATCAGGAATTCCCTGACATATGGCTGGAGTTTTCTCACAGCAGCTGTAGGGGTTCTCTTACCCCGGTGCTGACAATGGCCCTATACAGCCGTGATCGGTCACAATCCCCGGTCATGAGCAGCGTACATATCCTTGCAATCGCCGGCACCTTCATGGGTGGCGTGGCCGCCCTGGCGCGGGAACTGGGCCATACGGTCAGTGGCAGCGACCAGGCCATCTATCCGCCGATGTCGACCCAGCTCGAGCAGCTGGGCATCACTCTGGACCAGGGCTACCGCGCCGACAGCGTGCCGGAGGGCACCGGGCAGGTGGTGATCGGCAACGCGCTGTCGCGCGGCAATCCTGCCGTCGAAGCCGTCCTGGATGCCGGCCAGCGCTACATTTCCGGCGCCCAGTGGCTGTCCGAGCAGGTCCTGCCGGGCCGTGACACCCTGGCCGTGGCCGGTACCCATGGCAAGACCACCACCACCACCATCCTGACCTGGCTGCTGGAGAATGCTGGTCGCTCCCCCGGCTTCCTGATCGGCGGCGTCGCCGAGGACTTCGGCGTGTCCGCCCGCTTGGGCCAGGGCCGCGAGTTCGTTGTCGAAGCCGACGAGTACGACACCGCGTTCTTCGACAAGCGCAGCAAGTTCGTGCACTACCGGCCGCTGGTGGCGATCCTCAACAACCTTGAATACGACCACGCCGACATCTTCCCCGACGTGGCGGCGATCCAGCGCCAGTTCCACCACCTGGTACGTACCGTGCCGGCGCGCGGCCGCCTGATCGTCAATGGCGAAGACGCGCACCTGGCCGAAGTGCTGGCGATGGGCTGCTGGACCCCGGTCGAACGCTTCGGCTTCGACCCCGCGCTGGAATGGCATGCCGAGCTGTTGGCCGCCGATGGCAGCGCGTTCCGCGTCCATCATCGCGGGCAGGCGCTGGGTGATGTGCACTGGTCGCTGCTGGGCCGGCACAATGTGCTCAATGGCCTGGCTGCACTGGCCGCTGCGCACGCAGTCGGTGTCGCGCCGGCCGAGGTGATCCCGGCGTTGGCGCGCTTCCGCAGCGTCAAGCGGCGCATGGAAGTGATCGGCAACCACGATGGCATCACCGTCTACGACGACTTCGCCCATCACCCGACCGCGATTGCGACCACGCTCGAAGGCCTGCGTGCCAGGGTCGGTGATGCCCGCATCGTGGTGGCGATGGAGCCGCGCAGCAATTCGATGCGGTTGGGCGCTCACGCACAAGCACTGGCACCGTCCTTGGCACTCGCCGATGAGGTGGTGTTCCTGCACCGCCCGGAGCTGGCCTGGGATGCGGCAGCGGTGATCGCGGCGGTGCGCGGACAGGCGCATGCCGTGGCCGACACCGATGCGCTGTTGGCGCAGCTGCAGGCCGACGTGCGCAGCGGCGACCATGTGGTGTTCATGTCCAACGGCGGCTTCGACGGCGCGCCGCGTCGCTTCCTTGCAGGGCTGCAGGCACGATGAGCAGTGAGGGTTCGCTGCCGCTGTTCCCGCTGCATACGACGCTGCTGCCGGGCGCGGCCATCGGCCTGCGGGTCTTCGAGCCACGCTACCTGGATCTGGTGCGCGAAACCGGCCGCAGCGGTGAAGGTTTCGGTGTCTGCCTGATCCTGGAAGGAAACGAAGTGGGAGCGCCGGCAACGCCGGCCGCCTTCGGCGTGCAGGTGAAGATCGAGGATTTCGATGTCGGCGCCGATGGCGTGCTGCAGCTGCGATTGCGCGGCACCCGTCGTTTCCACGTCGAGCGCACGCGCGTCCGCGACAACGGGCTGGTGGTTGCCGATGTGCGTTGGTGCGATGAGGATCCCGATGACGAACTGCGTCCGCAGCATGCGCTGCTGGCGACGGTACTGGACCACATCATCGAGCAGGCGGGCACGGCGTTCGCACCGGCCTCGCCGGCCTTGATGGACCAGGCCAGCTGGGTCAGCTGGCGATTGGCCGAGCTTCTGCCGCTGAGCGAACAGCAGCGCCTGCAACTGCTGCAGCTGGACGACCCGCACCAGCGCCTGCAGCAGCTGCTGGGCTGGATGCCGTAAAAACCGGCCGTCGTGCTCGCCGGGCATGACCCGGCGTCGTCGGTAGATGCCAACCTTGGTTGACAGCCTTTCCCGAAAGCGCCAACCAAGGTTGGCAACTACCAGAGCGGGACGGTAGCGCCGGGCCATGCCCGGCGCCTTCGTTACGGCGTGGCGGTCTTCAACCGCAGTACCGGCAGCCCGGTCTCCGGCTGCACATCCTCGCGCTGCGGCAACGACTGCACCGCTTCCTTGACCGCGTTCAACGCCGGGTCGATGCCCCGCACCGGGTGCCACATGCCGATCCACTGGAAGTGGCGCTCGTAGCGCAGGGTCTGTGCGCTGCCCAGCCACAACGGGGTGTCGCCCGGCTGCAGCTGCGCCGGCGCCTGCCACAAGCGCAGCACGTAACGCTCGTCGGCCTGCGCGCCCTGGCGCACCATCAGCAGCGCTTCAACGCGCGTATCCAGTGTCGCCGGCAGTACCGGCAGTTCATTGGCGCCGGTGTTCTTGTCCAGCATCAGCAGCGCTTCCTGCCAGCCGGCCTGGGCCTGCACCTGCCAGCCGCGCGCTTCCAGCTGCGCCTGCAGCGGCGCCAACGGACCGGCCACCTGCACGTCCAGTGGCCAGCGCTGGTCATCGTCGAATTCGTTGCGACGCGCCGGCAGCTTCGCCCAGTCGTGCTGCCACCAGGCCTGCGCGTCCATCGCCAGCGGCGCCGGCAGGGTCGGCTCGAAGCGTTCCAGCTTGATGGCGATGTTGCGCGGCGCGTACCACATCGCCGCCACCACGAAGACGCCGTAGAACAGCCATGCCACCGGCTTTACCCAGAACGAGCGGTTGAAGCGGCGGCGGTAGGCGATGCCCAGCACCAGCAGCCAGAACGTCCCGAACAGCATGCCGCCGATGACATCGCTCAGCCAGTGCGCGCCAAGGTACAGGCGCGCAAAGCCGATCAGGCTGACCACGATGCCCGACACCAGGTAGGGCCAGACGCGGGTGCGGCCGGGCATTTCGCGGGCGATCAGCACCGCGAAGAAGCCGAAGGTGATGGTGGCCATGGTCACCGACACCGACGGGAAGCCGAAGCCGCTGCTGGCATCGATCGGGCGCACCACATCGACGGTGGTACCGAGCAGTTTGGTCAGGGCCAGGCCGAAGGCCAATGCGGCCAGCCAATGGGCGGCCGCCATCCAGCGCCGGCGCCAGACCAGATAGCCCATCGCGGCAGCGGTTGCCGGCAGCAGCACCTGCCATGCGCCAAGCGAGGCCAACGCGGCCATCGGATAGTCGGCCAGCGGATTGCGCAGGGCCAGCATCGCTTGGTGCACCAGCAGGTCCACCGCCAACGGCTCGCCATGGGCGACCACCACCGTCAGCAGCGCGAACCAGCCCCAGCCCAACAACAGCAGCATCAGCGCCAGCATCGCCAGCGGCACCGATTCGCGGCGTTTCGGGTCGAGCACGCCCACCGTGTAGCGGCCCAGCGTCGGGTGCCGGTTGGACCAGTCGAGCAGCCGCGCCAGCCAGCTGTCCATGCGCGCGGCCGACCAGCGATAGCCGTACAGCACGATGGCCCAGACCAGGCTGAGGATCACTGCCAACAAGCCCACCACCACCACCAGCCGGCCGGCAACGGCAGCGACGGCATCATAGGCTTCGCCAAGAATCCAGCCCGGTGCCAGGAACAGCACGGCCCAGGAAATACTGGCGATGCCACTGGCCTGCACGTAACGGCTGGCGGGCATTTTCAACATGCCGGCAATGGCGGGCACGAACGGCCGGATGGCACCGACATAGCGGGCGATCAGGATGCTCTTGAACGCATTGCGGCGGAACAGGTTCTCGCCCCGGTCAAGCAGCTGCGGGTAGCGGCTGAACGGCCAGACGCCACGCAGGCGGTCGCCCCAGCGCCGGCCTATCCAGTAGCTGATGCCATCACCGGCGAACGCACCCAGCGCCGCGGCGGCAACCGCATACGGCCCGGAGATCTGGCCCAGACCGATGAACACGCCAACGGCGAACAGCAACGGCAGCGCCGGCACGATGGCGCCAAGAATGATGACCGCATCGCAGAAGGCGATCAGAAAGATGACCGCACCCGCCAACACGGGATGAGCGGCAATCCACGCGAGGGTGGCGTCGATCCATGAAGAGTCCATTGCCCGATTATAGGGGCGTGAAGGTGACTGGTTCCCAGCCGCTTGGTGACCGTTTGCAACCGGCGCCATCGCCTAGAATGTCGCCATGCCTGTATCCAACGACGCGCCAACGCATGCACTGAAGGCCGACAGTTTCGGCCGGATCCTCCTCGTGCAGGGGCCTGAAGGCCCCTTCGTGCGCCGCGATCTGGGGGCCACGCCGCTGTGGCTGCGGTTGCCTGCGTGGTGGTTGGCGCGACGCGAAGCGCGCGCATTGCGCCATATCCATGGCATGGTCGACGTGCCGCAACTGCTGGACTGGGATGGCCGCCACCTCGACCGCAGCTTCATGGCCGGCGATGCGATGTACCAGCGCCCGCCGCGCGGTGACGTGGCCTGGTTCCGCGCCGCACGCCGCCTGCTGCAGCAGCTGCATCGGCGCGGTGTGGCCCACAACGACCTGGCCAAGGAAGCCAACTGGCTGGTGACCGAGGACGGTCGACCGGCCCTGATCGACTTCCAGCTGGCAGTGATCGGCGACCCGCGCTCGCGCTGGATGCGCCTGTTGGCGCGCGAGGACCTGCGCCACCTGCTCAAGCACAAGCGCATGTACTGCCGGGAGTCGCTGACGCCGGTGGAGAAGCGCGTGCTCAAGCGTACCTCGTGGGTGCGCGATCTCTGGTTCGCCACCGGCAAGCCGGTCTACCGCTTCGTCACCCGCCGCATCCTGCATTGGGAAGACAACGAAGGGCAGGGCCCCAAGCCGTGAGCGCCCAGCTGAGCGAAGGCAGCGTGCTGCGTTCGCAACTGCCGGGTGCCGATTTCGTCCATGCCTGCCAAGAGGCGGCGCCGCGCAACGGCCGTTCGGCACTGCAGGCCTACCGCGATATGGCAGCGACGGTGCCCGGCTGGTTCGATGGACTGATGGCGCTGCGCAACAGGGTCATGCGGCTGCTGGGCATGAAGGATCTGGGCTCGCTGCGCGGAGTGCAGCAGACCGCCGACCCGCAGCCCGGGCAACGCCTCGGCATCTTCACCCTGCGGGCGCTGGACGAGGATGCCATCGTGCTGGAAGACAACGACCGCCATCTGCGCGTGCAGCTGGCGCTGCAATGGCACGGCGATATGTTGGAAGTGGCGACGGTGGTGCACACCCACAACGCATTCGGCCGCCTGTACATGCTGCCGGTGGCACCGGTGCATCGATGGATCGCGCCGCACCTGCTGAGCAAGCAGGTGCGCGGATATCAGTAGATCCACGCCATGCGTGGATGCGCGTTGCCGCATGGCGCGGCAAACCCCTACGGCGTCACCGGCACCACCTGCTGGCCGATGAAGTTGCGCTTGCCATCGAAGTCATAGCCGATCTGCAGCTGGCCCACGTCCGGGCACGCATGGCAGTCGCGCAGCGGCGTGCGGTACAGCAGGCGGATGCCGCCCCCATCCAGCGCCGCGGTACCCGCGGCCTGCGCCGGCGCGAACGGCGTGGCCTGCGGATGCGCCTTGAGCGCCTCCTGCACGCCGGGATCGGCGCGCAGCGTGTCGTCCAGCTGCACCGCATCCACGTCGATACGCTTGCCTGCGGCATCGACCAGGCGCGTGCCTTCATTGGTATTGGCGCGGAAGGGATACTCGACGGTGGCCACGCCCAGGCCGTCGTGTTCATGCCAGGCGGTCACGTAGGCCAGTTCGCCACCGGTGGACAGCTGCTCGGCCGCAGTGACCGCATCGGCACTGGCCCCACCGGACCGCATCGCATCGCGCAGGCAATCGCGGGTGGCCGCGCTGTCGCCCTGGCGGCAGGTGTTGAGGTCACCATCCCAGACAACGGACTCGCTCCAGCGCAGCTTGCCATCACCGGTGGCCTTGTCGACGCTGGCGGCGTCATCCTTGGCCGGCGCGCTGCCGGGTTCGGGCGAGCGGCCCTGGCAGGCGGTGAGCAGGGCCAGGCCCAGGGCAGGCAACAACAGGCGGGAACAGCGCATGGCATGGACCTCGTGCAGTGACCGGGGCGCCAGTATCGTCAACGTGCGGTGAACTCCGCGTCGGCGCGGCATACTAGCGGCTCATTGCATACGCTGGAGTGTGGAACGTGGGCAGTCTGCAGGGCAAAACCCTTTTCATCACCGGTGCCTCGCGTGGCATCGGCCTGGCGATCGCGCTGCGGGCCGCGCGTGACGGCGCCAACGTCGCCATTGCCGCCAAGTCGTCGGTGCCCAATCCGAAGCTGCCGGGCACCATCCACAGTGCTGCCGAGGCCGTCACTGCAGCCGGTGGCCAGGGCCTTGCGCTGAAGTGCGACATCCGCGAAGAAGACCAGGTGCAGGCGGCCGTTGCTGCCGCCGTGGACACGTTCGGTGGCATCGACATCCTGGTCAACAACGCCAGCGCCATCTGGTTGCGCGGCACCCTGGACACGCCGATGAAGCGCTTCGACCTGATGCAGCAGGTCAATTCGCGCGGCAGCTTCCTGTGCGCGCAGGCCTGCCTGCCGTACCTGCTGCAGGCGCCGAACCCGCATATCCTGACCCTCGCGCCGCCGCCGAGCCTCGAGCCCAAGTGGTGGGGCGCGCATACCGGCTACACGCTGGCGAAGATGGGCATGAGTTTTGTCACCCTCGGCCTGGCTGCCGAGTTCGGCCCGCAGGGCGTGGCGGTCAATGCGCTGTGGCCGCGCACGGTCATTGCGACCGATGCGATCAACATGATTCCCGGCGTGGACGTCGGTGGCTGCCGCACGCCGCAGATCATGGCCGACGCTGCACACGCGGTGCTGGTGCGCGAGGCGGCCGGTTTCCACGGCCGTTTCCTGATCGATGACGAGGTGCTGGCCGAAGCTGGCGTGACCGATCTTTCCGGGTATGCGGTGGATGCGTCGCGTCCGTTGCTGCCGGATCTGTTCCTGGATTGAGCCTGCCGGTAGGGAAAGGCCGATGGCTGCCGCCTTCGGCCCGCTGCGCTAGAATGCGCGGCTGTAATCGTTTTCAACAGGGATGTGAGCCCATGTCACGTACTCTTTCCATCGCGGCGCTCGCCGCTTCGCTGTCGCTTCTTCTGGCTGCCTGTGGTGGCAAGGCGCCCGCAACCGACGGCGACGCGGGTTCCGCCGGCAAGCCGGAGGCCAGCACGGCGCCGGCTGACGCCCAACAGCAGTTGACCGCAAAGCTCAACGCCTACATCGGCTGCTTCAACGCGCTTGATTCGAAGACGCACGGCAGCATCCAGACCTACACGCGCTGGATCAAGGACGTGGACGCCGGCCCGAGCGGGCGCGAGACGAACGTGTACGGACCGTTCGAGATCGGCGATTACGACATGAAGCAATGCGACGCCCCCGTGACCGAGGCGATGGCTGCCAAGCCGGCGCTTGCCGATCTCGATGCCGCTGCGGGTCGCTATCAGCAGGCGCTGAAGGCCCTGGTGCCGATCAGCAAGGACGCGCACGACTACTACGATCGCCAGGACTACGAAGACGACGGGTTTGCCAAGGGCAAGCAGCTGCACGCGCCATTGATGGCCGCCTTCAAGGATTTCGCCGTTGCCAGTGAAACGTTCAACGCCGAACTGGAGCGCCAGAACGACGCTGCCCAGCGCGAACAGCTCAAGGCGCTGGAGCAGGCCGAAGGACGCACCCGCGAGTACTACCGACTGGCGATGATGCTGGAAGCGAAAGCGATCATGGAGATGATGGGCGAGGACGACTTCGACGTGGCCCGGGCACGGGAGCGACTGGACGCCTTCAACCGCATTTCCGACGAAGCGCATGCCAAGGTGGCCGATCAGGAGCCGGGCAAGCTGGACTGGAACAGCTTCGAACGCGAGGCCGAGAACTTCCGCCGCGAAGGCAAGGAGCGGCTGCAGCGGGTCAGCGGCAAGGTTCCGTACACCGATTTCGAGCAGAGGATGCTGGCGTCGCCGTCGATGGCGCCGAGCGGCTCGACCGGGCGACTGCTGCACATCTACAACGCACTGGTGTTCCAGAGCAATCGCCAGTAATCCGGCGCACTGCCCCCACTTTTGTCGCATTCGACCTGGCTGATTGCGACGTGAAGGATGGGGTGTCCCGTCGTCTCAATGGCATCGGCGTCCGCGTATGCGGGCTGTTCCACCGCGCGCGAGAATGTGCGCCGTCTCTTATCTGCAAGGAACCGGTTTGAATTCTTCCGCGCGTGTACTTTCTCTGCTTATGCTCGGCGCTGCCGCCGCCCTCTCTGGTTGCAACGGATCGACAGGACTGGCGGTGGCCGATCCGGGCATGCAGAAGATCAACGCCTACATCGAGTGCTACAACGGCGTCGAACAGCCCATCCACGAGGGCTTCCAGACCTATACCGGCTGGATCAAGGATCCCGAAGCCGGGCCGACGGGCAAGGAAGCGCAGCCGCGCTCGCCGGGCAAGGTGCTGTCGCATCGTGTCGAGTACTGTGGTCAACCGCTGACCGATGCATTGGCCCGGACGCCGGCCACGCCGCTGGATGAGCCGGTGCAGCAGTACCAGACGGCCTTCCAGTCGTTGTATGCGCTGATCGAACGCGCTGATGGCTATTTCACCCGTGAGGACTATCGGCGCGACAACGGCGAAGGCATGCGCGCGCAGCATGCGCCGCTGATGCAGGCCTACGCTGACTTCTTCAAGGCCAGCGAGGCCCTGGATGCGGCGCTGGAGAAGAACGAGGAGGAACGCCGTGCCGCGCAGCTCAAGCAGATCGAAGCGGACGAAGGTCGTTCACTGGCGTACTACCACCTGCGCATGATCGGTGACGGCAAGCAGCTGGTGATGGTCCTGCAGGGCGACGAACCGGAGCTGACCGAGGCCCGTCGGCAGTTGGCCGCCTACCAGGCGATGCTGGCCGAAATGCAGAGCGCCGGCGTAGGCAAGGACAACCCGATGTGGGCGCATGTGCAGCGCTCGGCCGATGTGCTGGTGCGCGATGCCGGACGCCGTATCGACCGGTTGGCATCGGGCAAGCCGTTCACCGCGCGTGAGCTGCAGGAAGATCTCGAGGCGAAGGGCAGCATGCTGACTGCACCGGACGGGGCGCAGTCGAAAGTGGTCGCCGCCTACAACGATCTGGTGACCACCAGCAATCGCATGAATTGAGCCAGTGGGTCGACTGCGATGGATGGATGCGGGACGCCGTATCCATCCATCGCGCGGATCTGATGTGTGCCTTTGGTGGGTGCGGACCTTGGTTCGCTCGCGATGGCTCCGGTGGGGCTTCATCCACGCATGGCGTGGATCTACTCCGCTGGCTATGATGGGGCCGGCCGTCGGCCGGGCTCACCCTCAGTGGCTGAACGTATCCGGCAACGATCCGCCACACTTGCGGCAGTGCCGCGCATCCGGCTCGTGGCCTTCCAGCCCGCAGTGCGGGCAGCCACGTGCATCGCGGCGCGCGGCCAGCTCGGCATCGCGCATGGTGCTGGCCAGTTCGGCGGTGTAGATGCCGGTGGGCACGGCGATGATGCTGTAACCGATCAGGATCAGCACCGAGGTGACGAAGCGGCCGAGCACGGTCTGCGGCACGATGTCGCCGAAGCCGACCGTGGCCATCGTCACCACCGCCCAGTACATGCTGCTGGGAATGCTGGTGAAGCCATGGTTCGGTCCCTCGATCACGTACATCAGCGTGCCGGCGATGATGGTGATGGTGACCACCGTGAACAGGAACAGCAGGATCTTGCGCCGGCTGCGCCACAGCGACTGCATCAGCACGCCGCTTTCTTCGATGTAGCGGGTCAGCTTGAGGATGCGGAACACGCGCAGGATGCGCAGTGCGCGCACCACCAGCAGGCTCTGCGCACCGGGAATGAACAGCGACAGGTAGGTCGGCAGGATCGAGGCCAGGTCGATGATGCCCCAGATGCTCACCGCGTAGCGCAGCGGGCGCTTGACCACCACCAGCCGCAGCACGTATTCGGCGGTGAACAGGATGGTGAAGCCCCATTCCAGCACGTAAAGCCAGTCGGCATGGGCGATGTGGAAGCGCTGCACGCTGTCGAACATCACCACCAGCACGCTGGCGATGATCGCGTACACCAGCAGCAGGTCGAAATTGCGCGAGGGCCGGCTGTCGTGGCGGTAGATGATGTCGAACCACCGGCGGCGCCAGCCGGTCTCGGTGGCGGGGTTCAGCTGGGGGGCGGAAAACGGTCGCATGCGTGCATTGTGCCGCACGGGTTCCAGCGCGAGAATGGGCATTCCTGAACCCTGCTGACCGCCATGACCGCCGCTACCGATCCGCTGATCTCCCTGTCGCACTACTACCTGCCGGTGTACAAGCCCCGCCAGGTGGTGCTGGAGCGAGGCCAGGGCGCCCGCGTGTGGGACAGCCAGGGCCGTGAGTTCATCGACCTGGCCGCCGGCATTGCCGTGTGCGGCCTGGGCCACAACGACCCGGACCTGGTCGCCGCGCTGGTCGAACAGGCCGGCAAGCTGTGGCACACCAGCAACGTGTTCTACAGCGCGCCGCCGCTGCACCTGGCCGAGGAACTGGTGAAGGCCAGCCGCTTCGCCGAGCGCGTGTTCCTGTGCAACTCCGGCGCCGAAGCCAACGAAGTGGCGATCAAGATGGTCCGCAAGTGGGCCTCCAGCCAGGGCCGCCCGGCCGACAAGCGCGTGATCATCACCTTCCGCGGCAGCTTCCACGGCCGCACCATGGGCGCGGTGACCGCCACCGCGCAGCCGAAGTACCAGGAAGGCTACGAGCCGCTGCCGGGGGGCTTCCGCTACATCGACTTCAACGATGAAGTTCAGCTGGAAACGGCGATGGCCGCTGGCGACGTGGCGGCGGTGATGCTGGAGCCGATCCAGGGCGAGGGCGGGGTGATGCCGGCCAAGTCCGGGTTCCTCAAGCGCGTGCGCGAACTGTGCGACCAGCACAACGCACTGCTGGTGCTGGACGAGATCCAGGCCGGCATGGGCCGTACCGGTACCTTGTTCGCGCATTGGCAGGATGACGTGGTGCCGGACATGGTGACCCTGGCCAAGGCACTGGGCGGTGGTTTCCCGATCGGCGCGATGCTGGCCGGCCCGAAGGTGGCCGAGACCATGCAGTTCGGTGCCCACGGCACCACCTTCGGCGGCAATCCGCTGGCCGCGGCCGTCGCCCGCGTGGCGCTGCGCAAGCTCGCCTCGGCCGAGATCGCGGCCAATGTCAGCCGCCAGTCGAAGGCGCTGCGCGATGGCTTTGCCCGCATCAACGATGAGTTCAAGGTGTTCAGCGACGTGCGCGGTCGCGGCCTGATGCTGGGCGCGGTGCTGAGCAAGGCGTTCGCTGGCCAGGCCGGTGCCATCCTCGACCACGCCGCCGAACAGGGCCTGTTGACCCTGCAGGCCGGCCCGGACGTGCTGCGCTTCGTGCCGTCGCTGAACATCACCGACGAAGAAGTGGCCGAAGGCCTCAAGCGCCTGCGTACGGCGATCGCCGCGTTCGTCGCCGCGCGCTGATCATTGACCAAGGTAGCGCCGGGCCATGCCCGGCGTTGCTTTTGCGCTGCGCTCGTCGGGCATGGCCCGGCGCTACTGCATCCCGTAGCGCTTCAGCACCTTCCCCAGTCCGCGTCCGTCCTGCACGGTTTCCGCGTGCAGGCCGGCTGCGCGTGCACCGCGCACGTTGACGAACAGGTCATCGACGAACAGCGTGTGCGCCGGTGCCACCTCGAGAGCTGCCAGCGTGCGCAGGAACACCTCCGGCGCCGGCTTGCGCAGGCCGAAGTCCGCGCTGCAGAACACCCGGCCGTGCAGCATGGGAAACAGCTCCGGCAGCAGCGTCGGCAGCGCCTGCGTCATCAAGGCACCATTGTTGGTCAGCACCGCCATCGGCACCTGCAGGGCATGCAGCCGTTGCAGCACGGCGTGCTGCGGGTGGCTGGCCGCGTGCCGGGCGGCGATCCAGGTGTGCAGCGTTACCGTTGTGCCGAGCCGTTCGCCCAGCTGGGCCAGATAGCGCGCGCCATCCAGCGTACCGCTGTCGTGTGCGGCTTCGAGCCCGCTGTCGTACAGCGCGGCCTGCACGTGCGCGGTCGGCACGCCCAGCGCCTGCGCCAGATGCAGCACGCGCTGTGCGCGCTGGTAGTGCAGCAGCACGCCATCAACATCGAGCAGGAGAAGATCGATCCGCATCGGTCGAGCATGCCATTGCCGTATCCCCGCGCAAACCCTGGACCACCACTGCGACACACGGTCGCAGCCGGGTGGCCAGGTGTCTGCCTAGAATGACCACCGAACCTGCAGGAGACGCGACGATGAAGGCTTGGATGGTAGCGGTGGGGCTGGGTGCGCTGATGCTGGCGCCATCGGCGATGGCGCGCGTATGTGCGGTGAGCATCGACAGCACCGACCAGATGAGCTTCAGCAGCCGGGAGATCAAGGTGGCCGCCGATTGCAGCGAAATCGACCTGACCCTGCGCCACACCGGCAGGCTGGCCGCCACCGCGATGGGCCACAACTGGGTGCTGACCCGCACCGCCGACTACCAGCCGGTGGCGATGGCGGGCATGCGCATGACCCTGGCCGACAGCTACCTGCCGAAGGCCGACAAGCGCGTGCTGGCCCACACCAAGGTGATCGGTGGTGGCGAGACCGCCCGCGTGCGTTTTTCCACGAAGGGCATGCAGAAGGGCGGCGATTACACCTTCTTCTGCTCGTTCCCCGGCCACTTCGCGATGATGAAGGGCAAGTTCGTCTTCGGTTGAGTGCGCAGCAGCCACGCATGGCGTGGCTCTACTCCAGGGACGCAGCTCGCCATGCGTGGATGAAGCACATCGATCCAGTAGATCCACGCCATGCGTGGATGAAGCACGTCGATCCAGTAGATCCACGCCATACGTGGATGAAGCACATCGCTCCAGTAGATCCACGCCATGCGTGGATGAGGGCAGGCAGTGCCGACCACGGTCGGCACCTACCAGGCCGGGGTTCAGCCCTTGGCCGCCTTGAACGCCACGCGTGCCGCTGCCAGCGTGGCCTCGATCACGTCATCGTCGTGTGCGCTGGACAGGAAGCCGGCCTCGTACGCCGACGGTGCCAGGAACACACCCTGGTCCAGCATCGCGTGGAAGAAGCGGTTGAACGCCGGGATGTCGCAGGCCGTGGCCTGGGCGTAGGTCTCCACCTTCTCAGCGGTGAAGAACAGCCCGAACATCGCGCCCACCTGGGTGGTGGTCACCGCTACGCCTGCATCGGCGGCGGCAGCTTCCAGCCCCGCGCACAGGCGTGCGGCGCGCGCGCTCAGATCGTCGTGGAAACCCGGCTGCTGGATCAGCTCCAGCATGGCCAGGCCGGCGGCCATCGCCACCGGGTTGCCGCTGAGCGTGCCGGCCTGGTAGATCGGGCCAGCGGGCGCGATCTGCTGCATCAGCTCGCGGCGGCCGCCGTAGGCGCCCACCGGCATGCCGCCGCCGATGATCTTGCCGAAGGTGGTCAGGTCCGGGCTGATACCGTAGTGCGCCTGCGCACCGCCAAGGGCAACGCGGAAACCGGTCATCACTTCGTCGAAGATCAGCAGCGCGCCATGCTGCGTGCACAGCGCGCGCAGGTGCTGCAGGTAGCCTTCGCGGGGCGGAATGCAGTTGGCGTTGCCGACCACCGGCTCGATGATCAGGCCGGCGATCTCGCTGCCGCGTGCGTCGAACAGGGCGGTGGCCGCCTCGAAGTCGTTGTAGGGCAGGGTCAGGGTCAGTTCGCTCAGGCCGGCCGGCACGCCGGGCGAGGTCGGCACGCCCAGGGTCAGCATGCCGCTGCCGGCCTTGACCAGGAACGAGTCGCCGTGGCCGTGGTAGCAGCCTTCGAACTTGACGATGCAGCTGCGGCCGGTGGCACCGCGTGCCAGGCGGATCGCCGACAGGGTGGCTTCGGTACCGGAGTTGACCATGCGCACCATCTCGCACGACGGCACCAGCCGGGTGATGGTCTCGGCCATGGTCACTTCCGCTGCGCACGGCGCACCGAAGGACAGGCCGTTGTCGATCGCCTTCTTCACCGCCTGGCGTACGGCGGTGTGGTTGTGGCCGATGATCATCGGGCCCCACGATCCCACGTAGTCGATGTAGCGGTTGCCGTCGACGTCGTACAGGTAGGCGCCGTCAGCGCGCTCGACGAAGAAGGGTTCGCCGCCGACCGACTTGAACGCGCGCACCGGTGAGTTGACGCCGCCAGGCAGCAATTCCTGGGCGCGGGAGAACAGGGCGTGGGACTGGTCGTGGTTCATGGGGTTTCCTGGGGGTTACTGCTGCGTATCGAATCGGGCGAGGTAGGCGCGCTGGGTCGCGACCGGGTCCTGCGCGGCGTAGATGCCGCTGACCACGGCCAGCAGGTCGGCGCCGGCATCGATGATGGGACCGACATTGTCCGGGCTCAGGCCACCAATCGCCACCCGCGGCACGCCCAGTGCGGCGCTTTGCCGCAGCAGGTCGGGGTGGGCGCGGCTGCTGGTGACCTTGGTGGTGGTGGGGAAGAACGCGCCGAAGGCCACGTAGCTGGCGCCGGCCGCCACGGCACGCTCGGCGTTGGCCAGCTGGTCGTAGCAGGAGGCGCCGATGATGGCGTCCGGGCCGAGCAGGCTGCGTGCGGCGCCGATGTCACCGTCGGTGCCGCCCAGGTGCACGCCCGCCGCGCCGATGGCCTGGGCAAGCTCGGGGTCGTCGTTGACGATCAGCGGCACGCCGTGGGCGGCGCACAAGGCCTGCAGCGCCGTGGCCTGTTCCCGTCGCAGGGCATCGCTGGCGCTCTTGTTGCGGTACTGCAGCCAGGTGGCGCCGGCGGCGAGCAGCGGCGCGGTGCGCGCCAGCAGGCGGGCGGTATCGGGTTCATCCGGGGTGATCAGGTAGACGCCGCGGGGCGCCGGGGAAGCAGAAGTCATCGATGGCTACCGGTGAGTGGACCGCGATGGGACAATGGCGGCCCGTGAATCCAGCCCCGATTATCCGATGAGCGAAGCCACCCCCACCACCCTGCGTACCTGGATGTGCGTGGTCTGCGGATTCCTGTACCGCGAAGCGGACGGGCTGCCGGAAGAGGGCATCGCCCCGGGCACGCGCTGGGAAGACATTCCCGAGACCTGGACCTGCCCGGATTGCGGCGTGACCAAGGACGATTTCGAGATGGTCGAGATCGATTGATCGCAATCGCCGCCGGGCATGGCCCGGCGCTACCGGTGGGGCGGATCGTTGGCGGTGGGGGCGGACCGTTGGTCCGCACACCGGACAACCTCAATGCAGCCGCGGTACCGGGCCGCCCAGGTCGATCAGCTTCTCGCGCAGCCATTGCGCGTCGCTGGCCTCGGGGTTGCGCTTGAGGTACAGGCCCAGGTCGTTGCGCGCGCCGGCCAGGTAGTCCAGCTGCAGGTAGGCCAGGCCGCGATCGCGCAGGGCATCGTCCTGTTCGGGGGCAAGCTTGAGCAGGCGGTCGGCACTGCGCGCGGCACGATCCCACTCGCTGGCCTCGGCATAGACCCCATGCAGGTTGCGCAGCATGCGGATCAGGATCGCGCGGCTCGGTGCAGGATCGAGGATCTGCGCCAGCACCTGGTCGTCGGGCATCTGCCCGCCCAGGTGTGATTTGGCGCGTTCGCGCAGTTCGTCCACGTCCAGCGGCCGGCCCCCATTGAACGGGTCCATCACCAGCACGCCATCGTCAACCGGCAGGCGCACCAGGAAATGACCGGGGAATGACACGCCGTCCAACGGAATGCCCAGCCGTCGCGCCACCTCCATCTGCACCAGTGCCAGCGAGATCGGATTGCCCAGACGGCGCTCGAAGACCTGGTTGAGGTAGCTGTTGCGCGGGTCGTAGTACTCCTGGTGGTCGCCGCTGTAGCCCAGCTCATCGAACAGATGCCGGTTGATGGCCGCCATCTTCAGCGGGCTGTGCTCGATGCTGTCCACCTCGGCGCGCAGGTGCTCGACGTGGCTCTGCACCAGCGCATCGTAGGTCGACGGCTGCAGATCGGGATATTCATCGCGCGCGATCAGCAGCGCGGTCGGCAGCAGTGGCAGCGCCTCGTCGTCGAAGTCGGCCAGTGCATCCCAGTCGGGGAGTGTGATCCGGTCCTGCATGTCCACAGACTGGCGGCAATCGCAGGCGGTTTCAAGCAGCGTGGCGTGAATTCATCATCCCCCACGTGTCCCCATCCACGCATGGCGTGGATCTACCGTGTCGACCAAGGTCGACACCCACCAACAGCGGCAGGAAGCTGTCAGAGGTGGGGTGGTGTGGGCTTGCAGGCCCGCAGGCGCCATGGATGGCGCCTACGAGCCCCCAGGGATGGGTTTACGGCGTGTCCTGCAAGCCCACACCGCCCCACCATGCCTCGATAACCCAGCTCTTGCTTTTGATGTCGATTCGGCGGGTGCCGGGCGCAGCCCGGCCGCCCCTACTTCTCGATGCCCGGGCCGAAGATCAGCTCGGTGCCATCCTTCAGCTTGAGCTTCTCCGCCTGGCCGGCATTGAGTTCCAGCACGAAGCGTGCCGGGCCACCGCTGGGGTAGGGCGGGCACATGTCACCGGCCGAGCACGGCGGCACGTCGCGCTGCTGGCTCACCAGCCGCCGCTCGCTGTCGAAGTACAGGATGTCCAGCGCGATCTTGGTGTTCTTCATCCAGTACGCCTGCATTTCCTCGCGGTCATGCACGAACAGCATGCCGTGGTCCTCGGCCATCTGGTCGCGGAACATCAACCCGCGCGCACGGGTTTCATCGTTGGTGGCCAGTTCAACGTCATAGCGCGCACCGTCAAGTTCCACCCAGTGGCGGGCAGCATCGGTGGCGCAGCCGGTCAGGGCCAGCAGCGGGAGCATCAGCAGTGAGCGCAGCAACGACATCGTCAGGGTCCTTCGAAAGGGTCAGAGCACGATCGGCGGCTCGCCGCCGACGATCACCACATCGGCACGGCGCCGTGCGAACAGGCCGACGCAGACCACGCCCGGCAGCTGGTTGAGCTCACGCTCCAGTTTTTCCGGATCGGTGATCTGCAGGTTGTGGATGTCCAGGATCTGGTTGCCGTTGTCGGTCACCACGCCCTCGCGCCAGGTCGGCTGGCCGCCGGTCATGTCGCGGATCTGGCGGGCAACCAGGCTGCGGGCCATCGGGATCACTTCCACCGGCAGCGGGAACCTGCCCAGCACCGGTACCTGCTTGCTCGGGTCGACGATGCAGACGAAGCGCTCGCTGGCCTCGGCGATGATCTTCTCGCGGGTCAGCGCAGCGCCGCCGCCCTTGATCAGGCACTTGCCGGGATCGCACTCGTCGGCGCCATCCACGTACAGCGACAGGGTGCCGGTGTGGTTCAGCTCGATCACCTCGATGCCATGCTGCTTCAGGCGCGCGGTGCTCTGTTCGGAACTGGACACCGCACCCTTGATGCGATACTGGATGCGGGCCAGCGCATCGATGAAATAGGCGACGGTGGAACCGGTGCCGACACCGACGATCATGCCGTCTTCGACGTACTCGATGGCCTTCTCGGCGGCCAGGCGCTTGGCTTCAGACATTGCGGAGAACTCTCAGGCAGGGAATCAGGATTTCTTTTCCAGCGACAGCAGCAGCTTCCACTGCGCAGCGGTCACCGGGAACACCGACAGGCGGTTGCCCTTGGCAACCAGCGGGAAGCCTTCGCCGAGTTCCTCGGCATGCAGCTTGATCTCATCCAGCGCGATCACCTGCTTCAGCTTGCGGTCGAAGGCCACGTCCACCAGCATCCAGCGCGGGTTCTCGCGCGTGCTCTTGGGATCGTGGTAGTCGGATTTCGGGTCGAACTGGGTGTCGTCCGGGTATGCCGCGCTGGCCACCGTGGCCAGGCCGACGATGCCGGGCACCTTGGTATTGGAGTGGTAGAACAGGATGCCGTCACCGACCTGCATGCCATCGCGCATGAAATTGCGCGCCTGGTAGTTGCGCACGCCGTTCCAGGGTTCAACCTTGACCTTGGCCAGGTCGTCGATGGAAAAGGCGTCCGGTTCGGACTTCATCAGCCAGTAGCGCTTGCGGGCGGTCATGCGTTCACGGGGGCAGCGGAAGGGAGCAGGGTGCCGGCTTCAGTGCAGATCGCATCCACCGGCACGTCCCAGGACGCCACCGGCAAGGACTCGACCTGCTGCACCGAGAATGCCGCGCCGACCAGCCAGGGTGGCGCCGGCCGATCATGGCGGAAGGCGAAGCTGCGATCATACCAGCCACCTCCCATGCCCAGCCGCCGGCACCGTGCGTCGAAGCCCACCAGCGGCGTCACCACCAGGGCCATCTGCGCCGGTTCCAGCGTGTCTTCGATGGCGATGTCCGGTTCGGGAATGCCGTAGCGGTTGCTGGTCAACGGTTGGCCGGGGCGCCAGGGCGCGAAGCGCAGCACGTCGCCGTGCAGCACCGGCAGGCAGTAGGTCAAGCGATCGGGCAG
The DNA here is from genome assembly GCF_029892765.1 of Stenotrophomonas sp. 1278. NCBI lineage: Bacteria > Pseudomonadati > Pseudomonadota > Gammaproteobacteria > Lysobacterales > Lysobacteraceae > Stenotrophomonas > Stenotrophomonas sp. 1278. Next base: position 3,635 of record NZ_JARXWD010000009.1, on the reverse strand, counting down.
CTGCAGTTGCCAGCGGTGCAGGGCGATTTCGCCATCCAGCGCCCAGTAGCCGGCCACGGCGCCTTCGCGCGGGGCGAACGGCAGCGCCAGCAGCGCATCGGCCAGCGATTCGGCAGCGGCGATACGGGCGGGGGCGGAAAGGTCGCGGCGGCGTTGCCGCAGCTCGTGGCGCAGGGCCTGTCGCGGGTCGGTCATGGCAGCGTGCGGCAAGGATCAGCCGTCATTGTGCCGGAAAGAACAAGGGCGACGCCCGAAGACGCCGCCCTTGCTGGAATATTGCATTCTCCGCAATGTCGATGCATGCGAAACGACCTTGAACCCGGGGGCTCAAGTGGGAACGCTGGAGAACCATCGGGCTTCCCGCTGCAAGGCGGACCTGCACTCCCGGCGCTGTCGCGCTCCCGGTGTCGTTCTTAAGGGACAAGGCGAATGTTTGCACATGCCGTCGAGTACCGCAGAGAACGCGTGGCCATTATAGCTACCGCGCGTGATCTGGATAGGCCGTTCGTCGGCAACAGTGCGTGCCAATTCAGAAAAGAGAAGGCGCATTCCGCGCCTATCTCAGGTGCTGCTGTCGATCGCCCGGTCCAGGCGCCGGTTCAGGTCGGCCAGGGTCTGTTGCAGGGCGACCGCCTGGCGGGCGTTCTCATCGCGCAGCAGCTGCAGTTCGTGTGCCAGGTTGAGTGCCGCCAGCACCGCGATGCGGTCCACCGCGGCCATCCGGTTGCTGCCGCGGATCTCGCGCATGCGCGCATCCAGCAGGCGGGCGGCCGCCATCAGGCTGTCGCGTTCATCGCCACCAACGCCGACCGTGTATTCGCGGTCTAGGATTCGGACGCTGACCGGTTCGGCACTCATGTGTGCTGCTCCAGGGATTTGAGCCGGGTGATCATCGCTTCGACCCGGGAACGCGCCTGCTCGTTCTTGGCCAGCAGCGTCGAGCGCTCGGCCACCAGCTGTTCCTGCTGGTGGCGCAGGCTGCGGTTCTCCTCGGCCAGCCGCTGGTTGCGGTCGAGCAACGCCTCCACACGGGCGGCGAAGGCCTGCAGCTGGGCAAGGGGATCGGCGGGTTCCATGCCCGCACGATAGGCAAGCCGGGTCAGGGCGGTCAAGCACTGTCGCAGCAGGGCCCGGCGGCTACGGAGAGCAGGCGGACACATTGCTACACTACCGGGCTCACGGGCGCGCGCGTGCGCGCTCCGCAGTTTCCCTTCCGAACGAGCCGCACGATGACCGAACTTCCCTCCGTCGACGACGTTACCCGCGCCAGCCAGGAACTGGGCCTGGGCGCCACTGCTGCCGAGCTGCATGGCGGGCTGTGCGGCTGGCTGGCCGCTGGTGGTGCTCCCGGCAACGATTGGCCGGCGCGCGTGCTGGCCGACGACAATCTGCCGCAGGCAGCTGCCGACAGTGCGCTGGCGCAGTTGCTGGAGGCCACCATCAAGCAGCTGGAAGACCGGGACTTCGCCTTCGAGCTGCTGTTGACCGACAGCAGCGACGTGGCCGCGCAGGCGGACGCCATGTTCAGCTGGACCCGTTCCTTCCTGGGCGGCTTCGGCCTGGGCAGTGGCGGCCACCGGCCGGCCCTGTCCGAAGAAGGCGAGGAGGCGCTGAACGACCTGGCCAGCCTGGCCCGTGCCTCGAGCGAGGATTTTGAAGCGGGCGGTGATGATGACGACGAAGCCCTGTCGGAGATCGAGGAGTTCATCCGCGTGGCGGTGCTGCTGCTGCACGGTGACGTGGTGCTGGCCGCGCGCCATCGGCAGCGCCTGAACTGATGGATATCAAGCAGCGCACCGGCATCGCTGCCGGCGAGTACAAGCGTCGTCGCCGGCAGTTGATGGACATGGCGGGCGAAGACGCGATCCTGGTGCTGCCGGCGGCATCTGAGAAGGTGCGCAGCCTTGATACCCATTATCCGTACCGGCAGGATTCGGATTTCCAGTACCTGAGCGGCTTCCCGGAGCCGGAAGCGGTACTGGTGCTGATTCCCGGCCGGCGCCACGGCGAAGCGATCCTGTTCTGCCGCGAGCGCGATCCCGAGCGCGAAGCCTGGGATGGCGGTCGCGCCGGCCAGGAAGGCGCCGTGGCGCAGTTCGCGATGGACGATGCCTACCCGATCACCGACCTGGACGACATCCTGCCGGGCCTGCTGGAAGGGCGTTCGCGGGTGTACTACCACTTCGGCCGCGATGCGGATTTCGACCTGAAGCTGATCGGCTGGGTGAACCGCGTACGTTCGCAGGTGCGTCATGGTGCGCAGCCGCCGCATGAGTTCCTGGAACTGGGCCATCTGCTGCACGAGCAGCGGTTGTTCAAGTCCGGTGCCGAGGTGGCGTTGATGCAGCGCGCGGCCGACATCAGTGTGCTGGCGCATCGCGCGGCCATGCAGCGTGCGAAGGCGGGCATCCACGAGTACGAACTGCAGGCCGAACTGGAGCGGGTGTTCCGTGCCAACGACGCGGTGCCTGCGTACTGCAGCATCGTCGGTGCCGGCCGCAACGCCTGCATCCTGCATTACCGCGACAACAACGCACGCTCGCGCGACGGTGAACTGGTGTTGATCGATGCCGGCGCCGAGTACCGCGGCTACGCCAGTGACATCACCCGTACGTTCCCGGTCAATGGTCGTTTCAGCGCCGAGCAGCGCGCGCTGCATGATCTGGTGGGTGCCGCGCAGGCGGCGGCGCTTGCCCAGGCCAAACCGGGCGTGGCGTACGAAATGGGCCATCTGGCGGCGGTGCAGACCCTTACCGAGGGGTTGCTGCAGCTGGGCCTGTTGAAGGGCACGCTGGAAAAGAATCTCACCGAAGGCTTGTACCAGCGCTTCTACCGGCACAAGACCGGGCACTGGATCGGGCTGGATGTGCACGACGTAGGCGACTACCGCCTGGCCGGCGATTCACGCCTGCTGGAGCCGGGCATGGCGTTCACCATCGAGCCGGGGCTGTATATCGGCGTGGACGACACAACGGTGGAACCGCGCTGGCGCGGCATCGGCATCCGTACGGAAGATGACGTGCTGATCACCGACGACGGGCATCGGGTGTTGACCGAAGGGCTGGAACGCAGCGCCGACGAGATCGAAGCGTTGATGGCGGGGTAAGGGTGTTTTTGCAGGGCTTGCAGCCCTGCATCCGCTACAAGCCAGAGCAACAGCAACAGCAACAGCGGCATTCGATGGGATGGCGGGGTACTGTGGGTTTGCGGGGCCGCCGCAAGTACGTCCTTGTAGGCTTGGTCGCGGCATCCATGCCGCTCACACCCCGCAAACCCACAGTACCCCGCCTTCGACAGTTTCCCGCGGCTGTTGGTAACGGCGGTTGTCGGCACGCGGGACTATTGGTAGGTGTCGACCTTGGTCGACACGGAGCGAGCGCAGCAAGCGACCCGCTCCTGCTTTTCTTTTTTCTTTTCCGTGGTTGGACGCGCGCAAGGAACTGTCAAAGGCGGGGTACGAGGGGTTTTGGCAGGGCTTGCAGCCCTGCATCCGCTACAAGCCAGAGTAACAGCAACAGCAACAGCAACAGCGGCATTCCGTGGGATGGCGGGGTACTGTGGGTTTGCGGGGCCGCCGCAAGTACGTCCTTGTAGGCTTGGTCGCGGCATCCATGCCGCTCACACCCCGCAAACCC